>NC_018745.1 GCF_000263195.1 Emticicia oligotrophica DSM 17448 | reverse complement strand
CTTTTCATTTCCAATAGAATTTAGCTACATCAGACCAAACTTACCATTTAACGGTAGTCTATAAAGATGACTTTTTCAAACGAAAACTGATTTAAAGCCGTACTACTATTGGTTTATTATGCACATACCTGTTTGAGTTTACTAACTTAACACTTTATAGCCATGAATACCATTTTCTCATTACTGAAATTTATTTTATACTTTTCATTTTTGGCCATATATAATAGTGCCAATGCCCAGATTATATCTGACAATTGCTACAAGCTTATGCTCGGTCTTACTAAGCTTGACTACAATACAGCACTTGATGCCAATTACATCTATGGCCGTGAAAGCACCCCAGATGAAAAAACCAGTCTGTTTAAAATTAGCACCGCCCCTGCTCCAAATACCTCATTCTACACAATCAAAACTTATGATGGTAAGTTTTTGACTAGAGAGTCTTCTACAAACAAAATCAAAGTAAAGGCAGCATTTGATGAAGTAGAAAATCAAGTATTTGAATTACAAATTACATCAACATCAATCTTAATTTATAGCAAAAATACAAGTTTTGGAGAAAGTGCGATGCAATGGAAAAATAATGATATAGCTTATGTAAAAGGAAAAAATGGTTCAAATATTTGCCGATACATAGGCGTAAATTGTTTAACTGAGAATCCTAGTACTGGAGGAAATACGAATGGATTAAATATAAATTCGTGGCCCATTGCTACAGTGGGCGTAGATAATATCATTAATCCTAATAAAGGTGGTGTAATTATTGGCACAGGAATAACAACAGCACCTAAAGGCTATAAACTATATGTAGAAGAGGGGATTCTAACAGAGAAATTTGTGGTCACTCCCAAAAATTCTACAAATTGGGCTGATTTTGTTTTTGAAAAAGATTACAAACTTATGAGCCTAAGTGAAGTAAGAAAATATATTGAACTTAACAAGCACTTACCAAACGTATTGTCTGCGAAAGAAATTTCTAAACATGGTATCAATTTAGCTGAAAATTTGGTAGTTCAACTTCAAAAAATAGAAGAGCTCACCTTGTATATCATTAAGCAAAATGAAGAAATTGGAAAACTAAACAAACGCCTCCGACGAATAGAGAATACCCAAAAAAAGAAGCAATGAGAATGAAGAATTGATTTTTTCTATAGTAAAACTTTAATACTAAAACTCATGAAAACACTTAAAATAAGTACCATTACTTGCTGCATTATTTTGTGGGTCCTAACAAAAAATATAGCCCAAAATCCGATTGTTAAACTAACAGATAGTAATGGAACACCCACCTTTATTGAGTTTGAAAAATATTCAACGGCTAAAGTAATAGACGCAACATCAAACCCTGTTACTAATTTAGAAGCTCTAAAACGTTTTTTACCAGTAACTAGTCAAGATGAATTCCGAGAACTTGCTGTACTACCAGACCAACTGGGCTATTCGCATCGAAAATACCAACAATATTATAATGGAATTAAGGTTGAGAATAGTGTTTATACCGTTCATTCTAATGAGAATATCTTAATAGCCATGAATGGGCATTTTACACCTATTAAGAATATCTCCGTTGTTCCTAACATTACCGAAGCTCAAGCCTTAAAAAATGCATTATCATATCGAGCAGCTGAAGTTTATATTTGGAATTCTCAAAGTGCTCAATCATACGATAAAAAAAGCATAAATGTACCCAAAGGAGAAATTGTATTTATAGAAATAGGCGGCCAACCAAAATTAGCTTACAAATTCGATATTTTTGCTTTAAAACCATTATTCAGAGAATATGTTTTTGTTGATGCTTATAATGGGCAAGTTTTAAAGTGTAATCCTATTTTGAAACATTGCTTTCATAAACATACCTACAGCTCAAATTTTAATAAAATATATAATCAAAAGAAAAATGAAGAACCACTAAAAACTTCATTAGCCGCTCTTGGAAATTTTTTTACTCGATTCAACGGTTCAGTTTCCGGGCTTACAGATTATGAAAACGGAACATATCGCTTACGTGATTATACACGGGGGAAAGGTATTGAAACCCTTAACGTAGGAAAGTTAAATAACGCGGATTTCAGCTATAATATAAATAACGCTCAGGATTTTACAGATATTGATAATATCTGGTCAGAGTACGATAATACCAACAAAGATAATGCTGCACTAGATGTTCATAGAGGAACCCAAAATTTTTATGACTATTTTAAAAGCAATTTTGCAAGAAATAGTATCGATGGAGACGGTTTCAAATTAAAAAGTTATGTACATTATTTAGGAATAAACGGAAAATATGTAAATGCTTTTTGGACAGGAAATGAAATGTTTTATGGCGATGGAGATGGGATTAACTTCGACCCACTAACTTCACAAGATGTAGTGGCACATGAATTAGCACATGGTTTTTGTCAGTACACAGCAAATTTAGAATATGAACAAGAGTCAGGTGCATTAAATGAGGCTTTGAGCGATATCTGGGGGGCAATAATAGAGAACGCCTATTATCCTACTAAAAAAACTTGGTTGATTGGCGAAGATTTTGATTTAAACGCCAAAAAGGGATTTAGGGATATGAGCGACCCCTACACTAGAAATATGCCAAAGACTTATCTTGGAAAAAACTGGTCTTGGGAGAGTAATTATGACAACGGAGGGGTTCATTTAAATAGTAGTGTTATTAACTATTGGTTTTATTTACTGAGCCAAGGTGGGAGCGGAACTAACGATTTGGGCACTTCTTTTCAAGTAAAAGGTATAGGTATGATTGACGCTGCAAAAATTGTCTATCGTACAGAAACACTTTACCTATCACCCAGTAGCCAATTCTTTGATTTTAGAATTGGTGCTTTAAAAGCAGCCACAGAATTATTTGGAGAAAAGTCTCTACAGTATGAAAATACATTCATCTCTTTTTTAGCAGTTGGAATATCAAATTCACTTTCTAACCTTCAACAGAATTATTACGCAAGTGATTGTTCGATTCCCAATTATCAAAAAGTATGTGGTTTTGCGATGACCGCCGATAAGGTTTATAGATCTAGTGTATTCTCTGTTTCTTCAATAATTTCAAACTCATCATCAACATCATTTTTGTCAAACTGTAATTTCCAATTTCTAGATGATTTTTATGCTGGAAACGTAAGTGTTGCACCTAAATCAACTCTAGTATTGGAAGCTGGAAAAGTAATTATATTTGAGTCACAAAAAAGAGTTGATGGTTCTTCAGGGGGGCTTTATATTCCTTATGGTAGTACATTTAAAGCACAAATATGTACATCTCTCCCCAGTAGTACCCTCAGTGAAGCTGTTTCAATCTTTAATGAAACTTCAAGTTACTCAACTATTGACTCCGAAAAAACAGTTGAAAATTCGACAGATGCAAGTATGCACATTTACCCAAATCCAAGTTCAGACGTTGTAAATATTAACTTAGACTTGCCCAATAGTACTACTGGTATAAACCTATTTATCCAACCACCAAAAGGGATACCAATTGAAGTAATGAAGAATCTGAACCAAGAAGCGGGGAATTACCAATTTTCAATACCTGTAGATAAGCTTGAAAATGGTATAAATCTTATTGTATTACAAATGAATGGGAAAATTATTAGCCAAAAGTTAATCGTGGCTAAGTGAATTGCTATTCGTTTAAAAAGTTTCAAGATATAAAAGTCTATTTTACTGTGCATAACGACGAACCAATTATTGGCAAGGAATTAAAGGCAGGCGATGATAGCCCTATTACTAAAAATAATACTGGAGAGGTATTATCTGAGGGAATAGACGGTGTAGTAGCGGGATCGGAATACTTTTCTCTAGAGGTGGTAAAAGTATTACAAGAAAGATTTTTACACAAAGAACTAAAGAACCTACCTATACTTTCGGTTCTAGAGAAAAAAATATTATGCTTGGTATTAGAAGGTCGTACCTATTATGAAATTTCTTCACAATTAGGTATTCCGTATAAAACTGTAGAATTCCATCAAGGGAATTTGTATATAAAATTTAATGCCAAAAATATAGTCGATTTAGCGAAAGAGGCCAACCAAATGGGAGTACTAAATATTACATCCATTTAATATTTTACTTGGCCAAAGCACCAAAATATTATGTATTACATTAATTTCTACAGCAAAAGAACTATTTACTATCCCCAAAAACACATAAAATGGAAACAGCAGCGTGTATCAATTCAATAACTGGGGCTTTAACAATCCTATCTTATCGGTTTCAAACGAGTTGTAGTAAATACGAGAGTGAAGGTGTAATTAATTTTTCAAGTAATAATCTTCAAGGAATAGGATACCTAATACCACTCCATAAAAATTGCTATTTACTTGCTTTAAAATCAAAGTTAAAAAGGCGTACTTTTAAATGGATTTTTTCACCAGAAATTGATAATCAATACTTTCGCTTGGTCGTTTCATCAAGTGGTATTTGGGCATCCTGGAACGATGAAGAACATATTATTAATGTACACCCTCGCTTAAATGAATCTGTTGTAGTTCTTGCTTTAGCTCAAGAAATGCTCTTAAAATACATTAGTTTGCAACAATATGAATATATAAAAACGAAGCTCAAACGAAGTACACCAATATTTTTTGAACTAAAAAATGAGACTAAAATCTTTTGGCAACAATTGACCCATAATCATCTAAATTTAGGGAAAGAGTCGCATATTTTATTTATGCATATTTTTCATAAATTACTCCCAGTCATTTCGGATAATAACCTAAACTAGCCTTTAAGGACAGTAAGAACATTACTTGAATTTCACTTATCATTCATAAAAACTTACTATTTAAACTGAAATTGATCATGAAAAACGAAAATCCACAACCCACTATATTAATCGTAGAAAGCGATATTATGATTGCTCAATTGTTGATAGCATCTTTAAAAGATAAGTATGAAGTACATCACATTTCGGAAGGTTACGATTTTTGCCAGCAAATCAAAGACCATGATTATGATTTAATTATTTGTAATATGATACTTTCATTCTACGGAGGAGTTGAACTTTTAAACACTTTACGACATCAACTCTTAAAAAATACTCCATTTATTTTATTATCATTTACAGAAAATAGACTACTGTCACAAATTCCGCAATCTGATCCTAAATGCGACTATTTAGTAAGACCATTTTCAATTGAAGCACTACAAGTAAAAACTCAAAAAGCCCTATTAATAAATCAAAACTTGACTTTTTCGTAGAATTAGCTACCAGAAATGTGATATGATAAATTTCAAGATGGGTTTGAATTTAAGATGAAAATAGGTTTGTTTTTCTTCCTAAATTAATTAACGGTGGAATCATACGATTATCTTCCAAATCTTTATTAATAATTGCCATGGATACTCAATTTTTATTTCGTGGTTCCATTCAAGAACCTTTACCCATTGAAATAGTTTGGGCACTAACTTTTTGTTTTTTTTAAGTTTCACCTCTTTTTTAATAGTAATATTTTTAGCACATCATAAAAGGTTTAAACAGAATAAAACAAAAACTCTAAGTGTTGAAGAAATTAGATTTCACATTACTAATTTTCTTTTTAGGAACTACAGTTTGTATTCGGTAGATACTTTGAAAAGCATCATAAAAAAATCAAAGGAACATAACCAAACAATAATTGAAATTTTATTTAAAATTAAACAAACGCTAAATGATTTACCAACCTTAAGATTAGAATATCTGTACAAAGAACTTTCATTAAGCCAGGTATCTGCAAAAAAATTAAATGATAAAAATTGGGCAATTCAGATCGAAGGTATCAAAGAATTAGTAGGTATGGATGACCAAACATACATTTCTGAAATAGAGTTATTGGTCAATAATCCACACCATCTAGTACGTATAGAAGCCTTCTTTGCAATGCTTAAATTAAAAGGGACAGAGGGATTAACTTTATTGGAAATATTAGAATACCCAATTTCTGATTGGCAACAAATGCAAATAATTAAGATTTTGAAGGAAAGAGTAAATGTAAAGTTGCCTGACTTTTCACAATGGTTCTACTTAGCCAACATAAGTGTAGCATGTTTTGCAATTAGGCTAACTGCCATTTTTAATCAAACACATCTAATAAACAAAATAGTTGGACTTTTATCTATCAATGAACACCCTTTACGCATACAAGCAGCTATCGAAGTTTTAATATACTTAAAGATTCCTACTTTCACTGACCAGATAAAAGCACTTTCTACAACCAATAATAAGGAAGTACAATTATCCATTCTATATTTTTTTGAAGAGTTTGGAACACTGAAAGATATTATTTTTTTACGTGATTTTCTATATGATAATTATTTATGGACCGATGATGAATTATTTCTTTTAGGATTGAGAGTCATTAAAAAAGTCTTTAATGATGATTCCAGATTCTTCAATTTTGCTGGCCTATATTTCAGTAATCAACAGGCTATGATTTTACAGGTAATGGAAGAAAGTAAATAATAAATCTAACTAGAGTTTTATGGAAACAATAATTCAGTGGGTATATATAGTTTTTACCATCATCTTTATTGCCCTTTCGATACTCTATGTAGCAATCGCTACCATTGCTACAAAAATGGCTAAATATTATAAAGCTAAAAATATTTATGCAGCTTATGAAGATATTTTGAGTTCTGAATTAGCACCGAGTATATCTATTATTGCACCTGCTTACAACGAGGGTCTTACAATTGTAGAAAATGTCCGGTCGTTGTTGTCACTGCACTACCTAAAATATGAAATCATTATTATTAATGATGGAAGTAAAGATGACTCTCTTGAAAAACTAATTAAAGCCTATGAATTGGAACGTATTCCTTATACACCACTACTGGGTAAATTTCAAACCCAACCAATAAAAAATGTATATCAGTCAAAAAGCAAAATATTTAGTAAACTAACTGTTATTGACAAAGAAAATGGTGGAAAATCTGATGCTCTGAATGCAGGTATTAATTTGGCTCAGTACGAAATTGTTTGTTGTATCGATGTTGATTGTATTCTCGAACAAGATTCACTGCTCAAAATGAGTAAGTTATTTATGGAAGAAACCGATAGAAAAGTAATTGCTGCTGGTGGGGTAATAAGAGTTGCTAATTCATGTAAGTTTCAATTTGGAAAAATAACGGAAGTTAATCTACCCAAGGGTCTTTTGGCAAAGATGCAAGTATTAGAATATAGTCGCTCATTCTTGTTGGGCAGATTGGCGTGGTCTAAGCTTAATGGTTTATTGATTATTTCGGGAGCTTTTGGACTTTTTGATAAAGAGATACTTATAAAAGCTGGCGGTTACAGCACCAACACTATAGGTGAAGATATGGAACTTGTGATAAGAATGAGACGATATATGGAAGAAACTGGCAGTCTTTATACAGTCGTATATTCTCCAGATTTATTGTGTTGGACAGAAACGCCAGAATCAATTCAATTACTGGGAAAACAACGTAAACGTTGGACACGTGGTATGATACAGTCATTAAAAGCTCATAAAATCATGTTCCTCAATCCAGAATATAGTTTCATAGGTACAATCAGCTTTACGTTTTGGGTAATATTCGAATGGGCGGCTTCAATTATTGAATTTTTCGGAATATTATTATTCCCTTTCCTTTTGTTGTTTGGAGTTATTAATTGGATGTATTTTTTATCATTATTGGCTTGTGTATGTGTATATTCTTGGATGTTTTCACTGTGGGCACTTTACATTGAAGAGCAAATATTCCATCAATATCAATTAAAAGATTTAGTTAAACTCATTGGTTGTGCTCTCATTGAACCTTTTGTTTATCACCCATTGATTACTTGGTTTTCTATTGAAGGCAATTACGCACAGTTAATGAGTCAAAAAAATACTTGGGGCGATATGCAAAGAAAAGGTTTTGAAAATAAGAAATAAACAAGCCATGAAAAAAAAGACATTTATATTATTATTCATTTTTATGAACTTCAATTGGGCAAACGCCCAAAATGTAGATAGCCTTTTTACACTTGCACGACAAGAGGCATTTGAGAAAAAAGACTATCGAAAAGCAATAGAGTTATGTAAAGCAATAGAAAAAAACAGCTTCGAAGTAGAGCTTTTTTTAGGGCGTGTTTACACTTGGGTAGATAGCGTATCGTTAGCACGAATACAATTTATAAAACTGCTCCAGCACGATTCTCTAAACATTGAAGTTGCAAAGGCTTATATTGACCTTGAGTATTGGCATAATAACTACACTGAAGCCCTACAATTGTGTGAACAATTTTTAGTTTTTTATCCCAAGAATGATTTTTTTTATTAAAAAAAATCAAAATATTAATTAAACTAAACAAGTATCTGGAAGCGAAGCTACTGATAAAAGGATTGTCAATTTCACCAGAAACTAAGTTTTTAAGAGCTAAAATAGACACGAACTTATTCAAAAGTAAACTCTCTTTTAGTTATGATTATTGGCATTTTCATAAAAGATATCAAGAGACTTCGAATCAACAACCATGGCATATACGTACACTCACATACAGCCATACGACCAATTACGGCACCTTTCTAATTAGGTGGCAAAATGCAACACGATTTGGTAATACAGGCAATCAAATAGAAATCGAAGCCTATCCACAAATCAAAAAGGGACTAAATGGTTACATTAATTGGGGTTTGAGCAAACAATATCCAGTATTCCCTAATTATCGATTAGGAACTAGTCTATATGCCAATTTACTAAAAGGTTATGAAATAGAAGCCGGCTTTAGATTACTCAGATTTCAGAGTAAAGTTTGGATATACACTGCTGCCTTGGGTAAATATATGGGAAATTACTTTTTTAATCTAAGAACTTACCTTGTTCCAAATAGTCATTCTCTCTCACCAAGTTTTCGCTTAACCACAAATTATTATTTTGCCAAAAGCAATGATTATTTTTCATGCTATGTTGGTAAAGGTTTTTATACAATCAGCGACCTTTATCTGTTCAATTCAGCACATGTTGATTCATCAAATGCTGGGATTCTTTTTTCCAAAAACATCCATAATATACACATTCTCAAAACTAATTTTTCAATCATAAAACAAGCTCAATACAGTGGCATCCAAGCTACACTTGAAGTTTCATATTCTGTGTTGTTTTAGCATAAAATATTTAAAGAGCTTATCTGATCAATTAGAAAAAAAGATATTCAGACATGAAAACCAAAATACTTTATAAACCCTTGCCTAATGCGATACATTCCTCCTTGGTTTTCGAACTTTCAGGCCGTTATATTATTTCCTGGGGAATAACCATATTAGTACTACGTATTATAGAAATAATCTTGAATTTCCCAGTATTTATACCTATTTCTGAGTACCGCCATGTATTATTGGCAGCATTCGTTGAAGACTCATATTTTTTCTTAAAGTCTATTCCTTTTATTGCCTTTTTAGTCTTTTTAATAATGTTTATTTCTCAAAAAAAAGTCAAAATTATTTGTTTATGGACTTTTGTGTATTTCTTTTCTATCCTTTGTATTTTATCCCTCTATTTTCATACTACATCAGTTCCTTTGAGAAACGACGCTTTTGCCTATTCTTGGAAAGACCTACAACAAACTCTTGGCACAACCCAAATGTCTAAAACAACAACTATAGAAATGATTAGTTATTTAGTTGTGTTAATTTTGATTTTAAAATTGCAGATTTTTTGGAAAATTGCAGCAGAATGGGTGTTACGCTTAGTTATTTTTTGTATATTTTTATCATTAACCATATCTTCACCGAAAACTACTTTCCCAAACGAATACGTCCAAAATTTTTGCCAAAATAAGGGAGTTTACTTTTTTTCATCACTTTTCGAAAGTATTTGGACAGACACCGCCAACGATCCTTATTTACTTCAAACATCAGAAAAATATAATTTTTCTGGTGTTCCTAAAAACTCATATCCTTTTTATCACAATGACGAAAGCCCAGATGTTTTGGGAACAAGAATGAATAAATTCCCATCAAGACCCAATATAGTATTTATTGTAGTCGAAGGTTTAGGTAGAGCATTTTCGGGCCCGAAAGCTTACATGGGAAGTTTTACTCCGTTTTTAGACTCACTAGCAAAGCAAAGTTTATATTGGAATAACTTTCTAAGTACAAGCGGACGTACGTTTGCAGTTTTGCCATCTCTTTTAGGTTCATTGCCTTTTGGAAAAACAGGGTTCAGCGATTTAGACCCTATGCCAAAACATCATACACTTATAAGTCTTTTACAAAAACAAGGCTATAAAACTTATTATTATTACGGCGGGAATAGCCATTTTGATAATACATTTCCTTTTTTAAAACAAAATAGTGTAGAAAAAATTATAGATGAAACAAGTTTTGGGAACAGCTACGTAAAAATGCCTTCAACTAATGGATTCACGTGGGGCTATGATGATTATGATCTATTTCATAGATATTTACAAGAGCCTACTTCTTATGGCAATCCTAGATTAGACATTTTACAAACACTTAGCTCACACAGCCCCTTCATTTTGAAAGAGCAAGAAAAATACAAGTTGATTTTTCAAAATCATCTTAAAAGGCTACAACTTGGAGTTTCTCAAAAAAAAATCATCAATGAATATGAGCAAATTCTAGCAACTATCTTGTATGTTGATGACGCAATAAAATATTTTATGCATGAGTTTAGCAAGCGTCCCGATTATAAAAATACCATCTTTATCATTACAGGTGACCACCGGCTGCCGGAGATTCCACTTGCTACAAAGTTAGATCGCTATCATGTTCCTTTGATTATTTTTTCTCCAATGCTTAAAAAAAATGCCAGCTTCGAAGCTATTTCAACTCATTTTGATGTTGCACCTACAATAATGGCATTTTTAGCAAAAAATTATAAAATTAAAAGACCTACATTTACACATTGGATAGGTATCGGAATTGATACTACCAAACAATTTAGAAATATCCATTCTTATCCTTTAATGATGACTAAATTGCAATTAGTAGATTATATATCGGGTAGTTACTGGCTCAATGAGGATAATCTTTTTAAAATTAATGCTCAAATGGATTTGGAGAAAATTAATGATCCAACTATACTTAACCGTTTGGAAAATGAAATGAAATTATTTAAGTATTATAATCAAAAAATGAGAAAAACTGGAAACTTAATACCCTAAGTTTTCACAGAAATCCATTTGAGGTTTTCTATGAATGAGTGTATGTAAGATTGTTTTAACTCTACAAATCAATTAAAATACTTATGTTACAACCCCTATTTTTAGATGAAATAATTGAAATACTCCCTTGTAGTCGTTCTACTCTTCTTCTTATGCTGTGCAAGCCATAACCTTTCTTTTTTTCGGTTGTATCAAAGCCTACCCCGTTATCTTTTATTAATAAAGTTATTCTATTTTTCTGGATCTCAATATCAATCAATACAAAAGATGCTTTAGCATGTCTTATAATATTAACCAAAATTTCTTTATAAATTAAAAAAACATGTTTTTGGATAACTTCATTAACATTATTCCACATACTTTCATTTATAATGTTCAAGTTGTATTTAAGTTGTACTGGAGCAAATAAAATGGCTGCCATCTCCCTAAAGTAGAGTGTTTTTTTCCGTTGTTATCGGCGATATTATTAATGATAATGTTTTCAATTTTGTTTGGAATCGTTTTAATAGTTTCTTTTACATCATTCATGATGTCTTTTGCCTTGTCAGGATCTCTTTCAAGCCAATACAATGCTAATTGATTTAATGAAATGATTACACTTAGCTGAGAGCCAACATCATCATGCAGATTACTATTAATTTCTTCATTAATTTGTTTTACTCTGAGATGCGACAAAAAGTTATCTTGCATTTGTTGAAAAAACTTTTTTTCTAATTCTTCTTTTTCAACATTAAATGAATACATTGTCTTCAAGAGAGCGTTCATTAAAAATACAATTTGAAAAATGGAAATTGTTTTAAATACAATATCTCCCCATTCTTTTTTGTATAAAGCTGATGGGTTATACAAAATCATAAAACTATAGAAACAAATGGCAAAAATACATAACAGTAACCCTATCAACACCGAATCTATTTTATCGATTAATCGACCTAGGCTTACAAAAAAAGTACCCAAAGTAACTACAATCAAACCCCGTATAAAAATTCCAAACATTGGTGCCATACGATACTGGAAACTTATTAAGAATAATAAAGTACCCAATCCAGCTAAAACTTGTGCTAATTGGGCAGGTTGATAATTAATCTGTAAAGTAGTATAATGATTGAAGTAATATAGAATTGAACTGATGTATATAAATATAAAAAAAAATGAAAATACTTCAACTAAATATTGATTATCTATTACATAATAGGTCAGTAAAAGTGTGGTAGCATGTACCAGTATATAGACATATAACCTATTTTGATAAACAATATAGCTAACGAGGCAATAAAGAAGCATCATCAGGAGAAACCCCGATTGTATAAGATATAATGCTGTGTAATTCATTAATTATTAGCTGTAGCAGTAAAATGAACCCTAACCGTGGATTCTTCATTATCTTCAATTGAATAGTAAATCTCACCTCGCCATCGCCTCAATTCTGGTTTTATTAAGTTTAACTCATCAATCATTCGCTTTTTTGCCTTAAGCTTTTGACCATCATCTTGTATGATTAAAAATAAATCATTATTATTGCCTATTGATAGGGTTATTATTATATGTAAAAAATCTTTGTATTTGATAAATACTTTTAGAATATTTTCATAAAACAAAAGTATGTGTTCCTCAAAGTCATTATCAATCTTTTGCCAAAATTCAGCCTCATTTACATACAAAGAAAAAGTAATTTGTTTTTGTGATAGGTGATATTTTGAAATTTCAAGTGCCTTACTTTCTATTGATTTATTTAAAATTAACTCATTTTGTTCACTAAATTCTCTAACAATACTTCGAATAATTTGAATAGATTCAGACGATAAATTATTAACTGAGCCCAAAAGGGGAGTAGCTTTCAAATTATCTCCTATGCTTAACGCTTGTAATATTTGTTCGACACTCGACAATAACTGTTTCAGATTATGACTAAAAGTAGTAATAACTGTCACTAAAATCTTTTGTTTAATTTCAATAATAATT
The DNA here is from genome assembly GCF_000263195.1 of Emticicia oligotrophica DSM 17448. Lineage (GTDB taxonomy): Bacteria > Bacteroidota > Bacteroidia > Cytophagales > Spirosomataceae > Emticicia > Emticicia oligotrophica. Next base: position 21,063 of record NC_018745.1, on the reverse strand, counting down.
TTATCATCTTTATTTCTCTCTTCGATACTGAGTATTATTTTTTTCTTCAAGTCTATTTTTGATAACTCTAATAATTTATGTGACTCCGAAATTGCAATAAATATAAAAATTGACTCAAATATGGCTCCTAATTGACCATAAGTATTTGGAAATGTAAATGGATTATTGCGTTCGAAAGTAATTATTGATGAAAAAACAACTGGATAAGTTTGAAATAAAGATTTTAAGATCCATCCAAATACTATAAAAATAGAGCCAATAAAGTAATATTTCATGAAAGAGAACGTCAACTTGTAGAGCATCTTATAAACCACTCCAAGTAAGATAGTACAAATCAAAATAGTAATTCCATAGACCCATAGTGACAAATTTTCGAGTTTATTAGTTTTAAGAATGAGATTAATCAGTATTGTAAAAATTAGAATTAATATAATGAAATATATTCTTTTGAAAAGAAGTTTATCTTGACTGTGTCCGTCAAAAGTTTTTATTATAAATATACAATACAAAAAGACATTAAAGCAGGTCATTTCAGGAGCAAATGAAGAAGTAATTATCTCGGATTTACCTGCTAAATGAAACTGGTCTATTATATAATATTCTATTAAGCCAGAGAGTAAAGTTATGCTATACAGTAAAAATGCAAGGTTTTTATTTTTAAAGTAACTTAAAAAAGAATATATAGACATTAAGATGTTCATCCCATCGGCAATACGCCTAAATGTTTCGTAATCAGGTAAGTGTGGGTTAAAAGTCATGGTAAATTTCTTTAAAAGAAAGAAGCCAATTCGCTTTATCTTTCTTAAATTATCACAGCAATTTTTATATTTCGAAAAGGCATGTATGATGTAAGGCATCATCTACCCTTAATCGTTTCAAGATTAACCAACATGTGACTTATTTGAGAAAATCGCAGCCAATAAAACTGAAACAATTATCAAAGACGAATATATAATTTTTTTCTATGATCCCAGCTTCAAAAACCTTTCAGAATTTAAAATAAATACTGATATACGTAAAATTTATCCAATACCTCAAAGTACCTTTTAAATTATTTTAATGAAGATTTTATTATAATTTATTAATAACATAACTTTTAAGTCCTTATTTCATTGCTAACATAAACAATTACCTATTTATTATTTGATAAGATTTATCCGTTATTAATAAGAAGAAAATAAATCTTTAGGATAATTATTCAAAAAATAGCTAGGGAAAACCCCTGAATTTACTCATTTAACACTTCTACTTGTTCTTCATTGATTTTATTTTATAAGATTTGTATCCATTTTCTAATCTTTCACACAATTAATATTGAAAAGTAGATAAACATTATGATAAATATTATCCTAATTGATGACCATATCATTTTTGGAGAAGGTATCACCAATTTACTATCATTAAATCAAAATTTTAACTTTATCGGGTTTTACTCAAAAACGGAAGGCCTAGACGAAATTTTTGAAAACAATAGAATAGATGTTGTTTTACTTGATGTTTCTGTTATTCCCATCAATGGCATTGATTACTGTAAATACATAAAAACCAAATTTCATAATCCAAAAGTATTATTTTTTACAATGCACTTCGATGACCTTATTATTGGTAGAGCTATGAAGGCCGGAGCCAATGGATTTATTACAAAAAATAACACAAAGGATGTATTATTTGAAGGGATTGAACAAATAATGAATGGAAATATTTTCTACTCCCCAGATGTAGAGAAAATTCTTCTTAAGCAATACAAACATGAAGAAATGAAGGGATTACCTATTTTATCCAGCCGTGAAAAAGAGGTCTTAGAACTTATCATTTTAGGAAAAACTAGTCATGAAATTGCAGACAAATTATTTATTTCTACTAAAACCGTTGAATTCCATCGAAGTAATTTACTTATAAAGTTTGATGCAAAAAATGTAGTAGATTTAACTCGAGAAGCCATTAAAATGGGCATTGTAAAAATCAATAATTGATTGAAATTATACTTCTCTCATCCTTTTTTTTATCTCATATCTATCATTAAATACTATGCACTATAGTGCCTAACAAAGAGTAATCTTATAACCGATTTTGCACAAAACAATGATACATGAATGTATGGACCTAATATATTGATTATTGAGCAATGTCTTAATCAATTATCAAATTAACCCTATGAATCCTTTTTATGCATTTTACTAACGCATAGACGTCTCTTAGCGGACTTGCTGAAGATAGGCTTGTTTAAAATGTCCCGTCCTTTTGTAATTTAAACAGTCTCTTTTTTTACCGTTCGTTTGCTGTAATTAGCTCCGAACTAAAATTACTGTGCTCATCACTTTTTTTGTTTTTGATTTTTAACGCTATTTTTTTTTAAATCTCTTTGACAATTCTCATACACTTTTACCATAATTAAGCATCCTAATAATTTCCTCCTTAAAATTTACCGCATCTTATTGAAATCCTAAAAACTTTTTCATAAATCTTTTCTTCTATCATATATACATGATTTACAGCGTAAAGTATCATTTGATTTCATTACTAGACTTGAACATTTCTACAGCAAATTGCTATTCTTTAGCGGAATCTATTCAATCAAAAATTGCCCCACTCCTATCCGTGATATTGAATATTCTGATTAATACAATTCATCGTGGATTTATAATAATTTTTTCTTTTTTTAGTAGTAAAACTTAAAAACAATTTTTAAATTTACCATGAAAATTGAAAATGCAATTAACATATTTCATGGACATTATACGAAATATAGCACCTTTACTGAATGAGTATCTGACAATTTTTCCGGTTGTAGGTATCATCGGGCCACGTCAAGTTGGAAAAACAACCTTAGCCAAAAGTTTAGCTAAACTTCAACCAGTTCTTTACCTTGATTTGGAATCATCAGTTGACCGTCAGAAATTAGCTAACCCAGAATTATATCTACAAAACCACCAAAACAAATTAATAATTCTAGATGAAATTCAGCAAATGCCTCAATTAATGGCAGAACTAAGAGGGATTATTGATAATGATAGACGTGTTGGAAGATTTATCATTTTAGGTTCAGCGTCACCCGCTTTAATAAAAAAAAGTGCCGATTCGTTAGCTGGTAGAATCGGTTATATAGAATTGTCCCCTTTTACAGTAAACGAAGTTAATACTGAAAATGAAACTAAACTTTGGCACAGAGGCGGATTTCCACTTTCTTATTTAGCTAGTACAGAAAGGGGGAGTATGATTTGGCGAAAAAACTTTATCAGAACCTACATTGAAAAAGATTTAGCCTTGCTAGGGCTAAGTGCTGAGCCACAAACTATAGAACGTTTTTGGAGAATGTTAGCCAGTGTTCATGGAAATTTATGGAATTCTGAAAGTATAGGTCGTTCAATGGGCTTGACACACCCAACCATCAATCGTTATTTAGATTTAATGGAAGGTGCATTCTTGGTTAGACGTCTTAAACCATATTTTGTAAACATCCCAAAACGATTGGTTAAATCACCTAAAATCTATTTACGAGACAGTGGAATATTTCATGCTTTTAAAGATATAATGACGCAAGATGACCTTTTAGATGACCCGCAAGTAGGGGCCTCATGGGAAGGATTTGTAATTGAACAAATCATTGAAACAATGCAAAATGTTTTAATGAATGGACAAGCCTATTTTTACAGGACACAACAAGGAGCAGAGTGTGATCTGATAATTGAACATAATGGAAAAGTAAAAGCTGCTATTGAAATAAAGTTTAGTTCCGCTCCACAAATTGGTAAAGGATTCAGAATCACAATGGAAGATACTAATGCACAACAAGGCTTTGTAATAGCTAAAACCAATGAAACTTATAAAATTGAGAAAAATATTACAGTAACGTCTCTAAACAGATTTTTACTCGATTTTTTACCAAATTTGTAACATATTACCTATTGATGACTTTAGGCCAAATTGAGATAGCATTGGGGAAAATAAAGTCTTTAAAAGAACTTGATTCCACCACAAAAAACTCTAATAGTAAAAAAGACTTCAAGCACATTTTTAATGCGTTTGAAGTCTTTTCTATTAAAATATATTTTGAGATATTATGGTTATATTTAATATTTTCGCTTTCTTGAAAATTTGATTTGTATCCTTTTCTGTTTACTATACCTGCATTCTTTTCTTAATAATTTTAATCTGCTTGATGATTTCGTCACAATCTTCTTGAGTTTCTAAGTTCTTCAATAATGAAATAATTTTTTCTTTGACAGGCGAACCTGTTTTCTTCTCAACCGACTTCTCAAGATTCTGAGTAGAGCTCTTAATCAACAATTCATTTAATAAATCATTAGCCTTAGGTGTATCTTTAACTTTTCCAAGTTCGATAATTTCAGCCTTACTAAAAATCGACTTACCCGCTAAAATATCTTGTTTTAATTCAGCAGGAAGTTGCTCTATACCATCAGCATAATCAGCATCTCTACGTATTGTTTTTTCATTGACATTATACTGCTCTGCTAGTTTCTGTGCAGTCTTTTTTGAGCCTTTTTCATCAAAGTGGACATTTTGTCCACTTTGCGTTTCTCGACTATATTGTCCTCTATTTTTCTTCTCTGCATTGTACTTCAAACCACGTAAATAAGAAGCTTGTTCAGGGGTAATATTTCTTCTACCAAGCTGATTATCAATCATGAAATCCTTAACCTGATCAAGGCTCTCATAACTCACAACATGAATTTTATAGTCAATTCCGAACTTCGTACAAATTTCATATCGGTTATGACCGTCTATCAAAACATAGACAGGATCATGTGGGGTAGGAGAGTTAGAATCAATTTTTATTTTCTTAGTTTCCCAAATCAAAATAGCTTCTCTACAGCCATCCTTTTTTATATTTTCTTCTAACTGCAGAAACTCTTCTGTATTCAGCGGTGGAATCAGAGCTTTCAATTCTGGTAAAATCAGAATCTCATTTTTTATTGCTTCAAATTTCAATAAACTCTGGTCTTTAATTATTTTTTTTTCGGTAGAGTCTAAAAAACCCTGATATTTCTTTGCCATGGGATTTATTAATTGGGTAGGATAAATTCTTGTGCTAAATTCATATAATCAATTGCACCTATAGAATCGGGTGCATAAGTGAAAATGTCTTGTTGTGCAATCTGCGACTCTTTTATAGCTACATTTTGTCGAATCTCAGTATTAAAAATCTTAAAAGTATTAAGTGTTTTCTTTACATACATAATGGTATCTTGATGAACCTTCAATCGTTTATCAACCATTGTAAGCACAATACCTTCAATTTTTAGTTCGAAATTAATCCTATCCCTTACCTGATTGATACGCTCAAATAAATTATTTACCCCTTTCATAGACGATGCCTCAGGTTGAAGAGTAATCAGACACGAATTTGACGCGACCAATGCTGAGTTTGTAAAAATATTGAGGGCAGGGGGGCAGTCTATTAAGATATAATCATACTTAGCCTTAATGGGAGTTATGGCATTACGTAGCTGATTTACTCCACCCACCATCTGGATTAATTCTAAGTCAGCAAATGCTAATTCTAAGTCGCTTGGAGATAAGTGAAAACCAGGAGTAAGTTCTAAAACAGGCAAAGGCTCATTATGAAGTAATGCACTTACCACTTGCTTTTCGGGTGATTCAAAACCAAGAGATTGAGAAAGGTTCCCTTGAGAATCCATATCAATAATCAAAACCTTAAAACCCAACAACGATAAAGCCTTTCCTAAATTTATCGTAGTTGTGGTTTTTCCAACCCCACCTTTATGATTAATAATAGAAATTATTTGAGCTTTGTTTTCTGCATTAAAACCATATTTTACTAGTATTGGAAATATAGCGGCTAAATGCTTACTATTTAATGTTCTATCTCCACTAATAGCTTTGGCTAAAGTACTTTTCGGAAGGCCAGCCTCCTTTTCAATAACCGAAATAGATAGTGCCGGGTTTTTCTTAAAAAATGATATAACTTTCTCTTGTGGAATCATTATGAGTATATTTTTGACATAAAATTAATACATATTAAAATTAATGTCAAAATTTTTAGACAAAAAAAATAAGTATTATTTTACACAACTATATAGAATTAGTTAGTGTGATGAATCATTTGAAAACATAATAAAAAAATCGTTCTCGTCGATAAAAAAATAAAAAACGAGAACGAATTAATGAAAACATTTTCAAAAAAACAGACATACTTGATGATGAAGTAGATAATCTCCGTATAAAACGAGAAATTTGGTGTATATAATATTACAATCATGCCGAGCACTAGTATAAATTTCAGAAAAACAATAGCAACTTTATACTATTCGAACAACACCCGCGAGTATTCAAAGCAACATTGGTAAATACCATGTCCCAACACAATGGTAAGATTGTGACTAAAACTGTAAGATAGAAGATTTTTTTTAACTAATTACTTTGTTAATTATAACTAAAATATCTCAAACAGAGAAAATAGAACAAATACAAGTAAAACTGGAATATAAACTTATAAATTATTGATAAATAGCACCTTATAATTATAGAACTAAAGAAGTAACAATGAGATTGTGAAATAACTATAACCAAAATATCTCAAACCAAAGATTATTTTTAAAAAAAGTAAATATTAAATATAAATAGTTATTAAGAAGCTAATTTGTGTCTATCTAACTAATACTAACTATTTTAGTAATTAAACAGTTATTTTGTTGTTTATTTTTTATATTTTGTTTTTTATTCTTTTTATACCTCGTAACTATTTGATTATCAGTATTATAAAAGCATAATTATAACTAAAATATCTCAAACTATAACTAAAGTATCTCTAAAATATAACCAAAATATCTCTAAAATATAACCAAAATGTCTCATTAAATATAACTTATTTATCTCACCTAAATATAAATATAATTTTATGCAGTTATATTTATATTTAATTTTATATCTTTGATTCAATAATATCGTTCAATTCAATCATGCCACAATTAAGTGTAAGAAAAAAACAAGACTACCAAGAACGTTATACCATAAGGATACAAGGAGGGAAAGCTGGTCTTGTAGAAGCAACTACAAAAATGGATATCAGTGAGTTCAGACTCTTTGCTACTGTTCTTACCATGATTTTACCAGATGATGAAGACTTCACTGAGTACGAAATAAGGATTCCTGATATAATTAAACTCTTCGATCTAAACAGAAATGGCAAATACTATGAAGCATTCAAAGATGCTGCTTTGCGACTGATGGATAGGAAGTTTGTAGTTTATGAACAAAAGGAAGATGGAAAAGAATATAAAACAACAATCCCCCTAAGTATCCAAACAAGCGAGCCTGTACTTGTGGGTGAACAAAATCGAATTAGGCTACAATTTCATCCCAAACTCAAACCATATTTACTCGATTTACAAAGAGAATATTTAACGGTTGATATTAGGAACATAACAGAAATACAAAGTCATTACTCTGTAAAACTATACTTTGTACTTAAACACCAACAAAGACTCGGCAATAAAAAGGTAAGGTACGATGTAAGTAGACTAAGACAAATATTAGCTATTGAAGAACATGAATATCCATTGTATGGGAGTTTGAAACAAAAGGTTTTTCAGAAGGGGATAGAGGATATAAATAAATATACGGACTTAGAAATCACAAAAATTGAAGAACACAAGCATGTAAGATCGGTGGTGGCTATTACCTTTCATTTAAACCCAAAAGAAAGACAGCTAGAAGTCAAATCTCAAAAACCACAACGTCAGGTATTAAAATCTTCTGGAGGGAAAGTCGTAGTCACTAACAATATCGAACCACAGCGTTTAGCAGAAGATACAACCGTTGAAGTTCTACCTCAAAAAAACGAATTATTCGAAGAAATTTACTTGTTGGTCAAACCATATAAGATTTCTAAAAAGACTGTTTATGCTTGGATTAATGAGTTTCCTAAAGAACAAGTGTTACTGGGTGTAAATTATGTAATAGAGAAATTGAGGGTGGGGGAGAAAATACAAAATATTGGTGGGTATATGAACCAAATGGTAAATACACCATCTCTTTATGAAAACTATAAAGAAAGCCAACAAAAGAAGGAAGAAAGAAGCTTAAAATTGCAAACCGAAACAAATTTAAAAATACAGAGTGCAGCTATTGAAAAAGAAAAAGCTCAATTTAATGAATCGTATTTTAAAGCTCAAAATGAATTTTACAAAAAACTCATCAACGAAAATGTTATAAATAGCATTATAAAATACTTAATGGAAGAAAATGCGAAAGAAAAACCATCATTAGTGGTGGCAATGAGCTATGAACAACTAATGAAGGTATCTGGTGGGAAAATTGATAAGAATACTTTTGAGAAAGCTATGGACGAGGCTGGCTTTACATTTACAACTTTTGTTTCAGAATGGATAGAAACTAATTTTCCTCAGGAGGTATCACAATTCAAAGAACCATTTAAAGTCGAAGCGGCTTTTTTAGGAATAGATATTTAGATTTTTTAATTAGAAATCTTTGGTTCCTGAAAGTATATGTTTTTTACCTATAACTAATCTCTTTGGCTACCTACTTTAACATTGTTGCAACACCATAGACAAACGAATAAATTAAATACGTTTTATTAATTTTTGATAAAATTCCAAACAAAGTCAGACCCATTGTTTAGAATTGAAAATTTTAGCCTTTAATTTATTTTTGAATAGTGATTGTATAAGTTTTCCCTTTTTCCGTTTGAAAATCAATCACATTGCCTTTATTTTCAGACATTTCGAGTAGTTTACTGCTATCTTTTATGATTGGTAGGCCCGCATCTACAAACTTATAAAAAGGGTTTGGGTTTGCTCCTTCACTTTTGAAATGTGGCACATTGACCATTACTTTTTCAGTGGTTCGGACTCGACAATTTCCTCCCAACGCCGAATGAATCCTTGCTTTGGTAAGTTTTCCGTTTTCCCATTCCAAATCTACAGTAAATCCACCTCTAGCTTTCAAACCATTAATTTTGCCTGATTGCCAAGTTGAGGGGAGTGCTGGCAAAAGATGCAACTCACCTGCATGGCTCTGCACCAACATTTGAGCGATTCCTGCGGCTGCTCCAAAGTTCCCATCAATTTGAAAGGGGGGATGAGCACAAAATAAGTTACTATATGTGCCGCCACCAGTCATGTTGGTTTCTTGTGTTTTCACTAGTGTAAAAAGGTTTGTCAACAATTTTAAAGCGTGGTCGCCATCGAGTAGCCGTGCCCAAACGTTTACTTTCCAACCCATTGACCATCCTGTGGCTAAATCGCCTCGACGTTCTATAACTTTTTTGCTAGCTGCAGCAAGTTCAGGCGTGGTAAAATTATTGATCTGATTACTCGGATGTAAGGCATATAAATGAGAAAAATGTCGATGTTTTGGGTCGGCATCTTCAAAATCTTCTTTCCATTCTTGAAGCTGACCATATTTACCAATCTGATAAGGTAATAGTTGTGGTAATTGTTGTTTGATATTTTTTACTAATTCATCATTTATTCCTAGGGTTTGACACATTTCAACATAACGAGCAAATGCCTCACGGACAATACCCATGTCCATCGTTGGCCCCTGACTGATGGTAGCTCTTTTATTATCTTCATAAAGAAAATAGCTTTCGGGCGAATGACCTATTGGTGTGATTAAATAGCCTGTTTTGGCATCTTTTACCAGCCAACCTTGATAAAATTCCACTACACCTTTTAACACTGGATAAACTTCATTTTTTAAGAAAACTTTATCGCCAGTATGAAGGTATCTTTCCCAAAAATGGCTAGTAAGCCAGCCTGCTCCCATGGGCCAAAACGAACATAAACAGCGGTCAATAGGTTCAGCATTTCGCCAAATATCCATGTTATGGTGCGAAGTCCAACCCTCATTTCCGTACATAAATTTAGCTGTGTTTTTACCATTGACAGCTAATTCTTTAATGGCTTTGAAAAGAGGCTCGTGGCACTCTGAAAGATTGGTCGATTCGGCAATCCAATAATTCATTTCGGTATTGATATTAGTTGTATAGCCGCCATTCCAAGGTGGTACAATCTGGTCATTCCAAATACCTTGAAGATTAAGCGGCTGGCCATTGGGGCGTGAACCCGCAATCATGAGGTAACGACTATACTGAAAATAAAGCGATGGAAAGGATGGGTCTTTGCCGTTTGAAAATAAACTCACTCGCTGGTCGGTTGGTAGTTTTGACTGTTCAGTTTCTTCAGCGAGTTCAAAGTCAACTCTATCGAAAAGTTTTTTGTAATCGGTTAGATGTGTGCTATATAGTTGAGTAAATATCTTCTTTTCAATTGATTTTAAATAGCTATTTACCAAAAAACTCGAATTTTTCCCTTGTTTCGATGGGCTTTTGTCGAAACCATTATAACTAGTTGCTGCTGTCAGAACAACAACAATCTCACTGGCATTTTCTACTTTTATACTATCTCCAGTACGAATAAGTTTTCCGCCCAAATTCAAAATTTTAGCTTGGCTTTCAAAAGAAATGCCTCTTCCTCCTTTGGTGGAATCGTAAAGAATATTTTTTGCATTTGCCTTACGTGTACCATCATTTTCGTAAAGCTCTGGGTATTTGTACTGGTCACCAACACTTTCTACTTGCTCAAATTCTCGTCTTTGTACAAAATATGGGGCTTTTCCCATCATTTTCAGCATGTTGCCATTGGCTTCGTATTTGGCTGTTGAAATATGTGGTGTTGTAAAACGAAGCGTACAATTGATTTTATCAGTTCCTTCGGTTGAAAACTTTACTACGATAATATGGTCGGGATAACTCGCAAAATATTGTCGTTTGAATTTTGTGTTGCCTACTACATACTCGGTGTAGGCAGTGGCCGATGAAATATCTAACCAACGTTTGTAAGCTGAAACGGCTTGTCCATGTTCGAAATTGGCCCAAAAATCGCCCAAAGGCTGATAAACTTGATGATTTCTACCGAGCAATTCTTTGGCTACGATAGCATCTGCTTCTTGGTATTTTCCAGCTTTGAGAAGTTCAGTAACTTGTTGGTAATATTTACGAACACTAATATTTTTAAAGGTGGCATCAGGCTCACCTGAATAGAGTGTGCTTTCGTTGAGTTGTATGTGTTCTTGTCTAGAATCCCCAAAAATCATAGCCCCCATATAGCTATTTCCAATTGGGAGGGCTTCTGTCCAGACCGAGGCGGGTTTATCGTACCAAAGCGTATGGTTAGATTTTTGGGCGAAAATTTGAGCTGAAATAAGTAATAAAAAAGAAAAAAGAAAAATTTCCAAATTTTTTAACATCGTATTGTTTGTTTTTGCAGCTAGTTTTCAACTTTAAGTTGGCTAATTTTTTCCATTTGATATCGTCACCGTAAATATAATCAATGACTGTTAATCACCAATATTTGTCCAAACAACCACCAAAGAAATCGATTAATTTGTGTAGGGGAAACAGTCTTTATTTAGGAGTGCTACGCTATCCATTTATTCTTCTATTTTAAAATGTCTATATTTTCTGGACACTTACAATAGATTCTTTCCCATATAATCAGGCAAAGTAATACAAAATCCCAACCATACTCGATGTTAATAGACCTGCATAGAAAATATCAGATTCCCAAAGTATATATTCTTCTTTACTATGTTTAAAATACCAAATAAATAATAAAAAAGTAAAAATAATAGCCGGAATTGCTAACAATTGAGGGGTGAATATGCCATTATATCCTAATGTAATAAGTGGAATATGTATTAGCGAAAACCGTAAAACTGCTGTTTGAATATCTTTCAGTGAACCCATCAACTCAAGGCTTTCTCCTGAAATATGCGTATTTTTCTTATTAAGTATTTTACTTAAGATTATAATTATGATTGAGCCCAAAAACGTAATTGAAAACACTCTGTAAAGGAAATTGAAGTTCTCCCCAAAAGTTGCTTTCACAAATGAAAAATTCACTAACCACCCCTCATAAAGCAAATCACAGAAAAGGCCAATCAATGGTGAACCTAAAAGAACTATTACAGCTGCGATTGGATTGGTTTTCTTCCATAAAATTCCACAAAAGAAAACAATCACTAAACCAGGCTTGATATAAGATGTTTGTTTAGCAATTTTTAGAAAGAAATTATCAGAAGAATTAGGATCAAAGGTTATCATGGCCAATATGATAGCAACACCAACCATGATACATACAAAAATTTGTCCAAATCGAACAGTTTGCCTATCAGAAGCATGAGCATTGATGTGTTTTTTATACACATCAAAAGCCATCATGGTCGAAACAGAATTCATCATCGAATAGATGGCTGAGAAAATAGCACAAATAAGTCCAGCCAAAACCAAACCTTTTAATCCCAATCCTGACGGGACAACTACTTTAAGCAATGTCATGAAAGTATCATCTGGTTTAACAACATTTTCACCAAATCGAATTCTGAAAATATAATAAGCCGCAGTTCCAACAGCAATTGAAAAAAAAGGAATGATCAATTTCAAAAATCCTGAGGCGATTGCACCTAATTTAGCATCTCGTTCGGTTTTTGCGGCAAGTACCCTTTGTACTTGGTATTGATTAGTCGTCCAATAGAAAAAGTTTAAGATTGTAAGTCCGGTAAAAATACCAAGCCAAGGTAAATCTTTATGGTTAGTTGGCAAAAATAGGTGCATTTTATTGGCACCTGCATGGTCAATTTTCAGTAAGCCAGAAAATCCGCCAATCTCTGGTTGCATATAAGTAAGTGTCCCGATAATAAGCACAGCGACAATCATCACTACTGTTAGAATATTATCAGCAATGACTACCGATTCCATGCCGCCAAAAACAGAAAATATAACTGTTACGACAGCAATTATTAAAATGCCTTGAAAATAAGTAATTTCGTATGGAGAACCAGCAAATAAAAGTCCTAAAGTTCGACTTCCTATATAAAAACCACCTACCAATTGAATCATGATAAAGGCAATCATTACAACCATGTAGGCTAATCGAGTATTTGAGTTATATCTTTTTTCTAGAAATTGTGAAAGGGTAAAAAAGTTTCTTTTCCGATATATCGGAATGAAGACATAGACTAAAACCAAAATAGCAACGACTGCCCAAACTTCATAATGGCTTTGTGCAAAACCCACTGAATAACCCACACCCATCATTCCAATTATTTGTTGTGCATGAATGTTCGTTCCGAAGATTGAGCCGGCCACACTCCACCATCTTAGCGAACGCCCTGCCATGAAGTATTCTTCAGAATCTTTCTTCTTAAAACTTGAATACATACTTGCAACAATCAAAAAAATAAGTAGTCCAAGCAGCACTATATAATCGAATGTTTGTAGGGTTGTTATCATTTGATAATGTATCGTGACAATAAGCTTGTTTATAGGTTTTCCATCTTATACAAAATAGAAAAGGCTAATCTATTTAGGATAATTTTGCAAATTAGACTACATTTACCAAACTCTTAATTCTCCATGCGTTAGTGGAGTTATAGGCGTTTCTTTAGGAGTTCTACCCTGAATAACCGACAATTTACCTGTATTTTTTAGTTTTGGTAAAACTAGCTCACCAAATTTCTGACATTCTTCTAATAATGGATAACCCGATAGAATAAACGCACGAACGCCCATATCCATATATCGATTCATTTTCGAAATGATTTGTTCAGGTGTACCAACCATGGCTGCTCCACAACCTGACCTTGCTCTTCCAATACCCGCCCAAAGGTATGGTTCAATAAAATCATCATCGTCTGCTTGTTTTCTGAACTCATCTTGCCTTAAAACCCCCATTGATTTTGAATCTTGCGTACGGTGTTTTAGCTTTTCTCCAAGTTCAGCATCAAATTTAGACATCAGTTCTTTTGTGTAAGCTTTAGCCTCATCCTCTGTTTCTCGTACAATTACGTGTAAACGCATTCCAAAATCTATTGTCCTACCATAAGCTGCTGCACGTTGGCTCATCTCTTGCATCGTTGCATAGATACTATCTTCAGGTTCAGGCCACATTAAGAAAATATCACAGTATTTGGCACAAACATCTTTCGAACCATCAGAAATTCCACCAAAATATAATAACGGACCACCATTTTGTTGATATGGTTTCACGGGGTCGGCCGGCATGTTAAACTTATAAACCTCTCCTTCAAATTCTATTTTATTTTTTGTCCATGCTTGTTTTAGAATCTCTATCACCTCAGCACATCTTTGATAGCGTAAAGTGTTATCCTCTTTCAAACCAGGCAAATCAGAATTAATAATATTTATTGTTAGCCTACCCTCAAGAATATGATCAAGCGTAGCCAAATGCCTAGCCAACATTGGTGGGTGAATTTCACCGGTTCGAATCGCGGTGAGCATATTGATATTTTTTACTTTGGGTGCCATTGCCGATGCAAAAGGAATCACTTCTTGCCCCACAACATAAGAAGTAGGTAACAAGATATTATCGAAACCGAGTTTGTCTGCTGTTTCGATAATAGTTGAGCAATTGGCAAAATTACTTCTTCGAGTTGGGTCAATTGTGCCAAGATATTGTGTATCTCCGCCACAAAGGTCATCAAACCATGACACTTCTACCACTCTTTCTACTGTACGAATATTGACTTTTTCGATAGGTTCATTAAGCATTTTTGTAATTTGAAGTAAAAATATATAATTAATTCCTTTTAAGTTAGTAAAGTGATTTAGAGCTTTTGATTACAACTGAGCATCTTAGGTAAATATAAATTTAAACACTATTTTATACTATAACTAGCTTAAGGAAAGTAAAGCCAAATTTATTGGGATTTAAATACATAGTTAGTTTTCTGAATTTATTTTTCCTGGGCATCCATCAATAATTGCCTTAAAAATACTCCCCCTTTGTACCTCAAAACCTGGATTCAACGTAATAGTTTTTCCACTATCAAAATTGATTTTAGATAGATTTTTAATCTTATTGGAAGATATAATTTCATCATTTACTTCAAAGTATCGCTGCTGATTTTCAATAATAGTTGGTATTAAGTCCGAAGTGTTTTTACAATAAACTACTCTAACCTTATTTGGATTTAAATTTATACCCACCCCACAGAGATTTTTAGAAGAAAAAAGTTGTAATGAATCGCTTTTCTCATAATTATCTGGATAATAAAAATAACTAAATGTGTTACTATAAACAGAGGAGTAAGTAAGCACATTATTATGTTTAAAAACTAAGTCTACAGGTAATGTACCCGTAATTTTAATGGGAACTAACACATAAGAATTTTTTTGTTTAAAGATAACCGAGTCTTCAAATGAAACTTGATTAGGGAAATAGATGCTTACCCCATTGGGACTTGAACTACTTTGTATATTATTATCATCAACCCTTACTCTAAAACGATAATTGCTCCCAACTGCAAGATTCGGGGGAATCACAGCAGATATTGTATCAGTAAGTAGTATCGAAGATATTTTTTGATAGTTTTCGGAATTTTCATCAGACATTTCTGCCCAGTAGGTTAAAGTATTTGGTACATTTCCAATTTTTTGAAATGGTATTTTCAAGTTTTTCCCAGAGCATACTAAAGTGACATTTTTGGTGTTTATATAATTTCCCGTAGCTCTATTTACATTTATTGTTGCTTGTCCTAAACCTATTCCATTCCCACAAATATTAGAAACTGACTTAATTTTGTATAAACTTGTAACAGTTGGAGCAATTGGTTTTGAAACGATTAATGACTCATAAATATAAGAACCATTGTAGTAAGAGAGTTCAAGTTGGCTATTATCCTCAAAGGTAACAGTTATTGGTGATGTACCTTTTAAAACATTAAAGCTGATTTCAGAATTTTGACCAGGGTTTATGTACGTTATACCTGCTAAATTAAGAGTTGGAGGCTCAGAGAGGTAATGATATCCCGAAAAGCTTGTTATAATATTAGGGTTTGAGGCTCTCAAGAAAATTTGGTAGTACCCATGTCGAATAGTATTTGGGGTATTAAAAATAATATCACCATTGCTCAGAGGTGTTGTTGCCACTGTGTATTCATTATTGTAGCTATCTACAAGAATAACCTTTATCACATTATTTTTACCAAACTGTCCAGAAGTTTGAAAGTTAATGTTGACAGAAGAACCAATGCAAGGCGAAGAAAAAACTATTTTGTTAATGATTATGTTCGGACGTTCATAGACTTTGACTATCCCAGATACATCACCATATCCGCAAGCACTATTTTGAACACTTTTTAAAGAATAAATATCACCTGGTTTTGCTACAATTGGGAAATACCCTATACTATCACTAAACGATACATAACGATTCGAAGGGTTGAAGACAACACCTTTCCCGTTATCTCCTTTCAGAAGTACTTTTAGATTTATGCTTTCGCCACCTTTATAAACAAAAACTGAGTCGGTTCCATTTTCTGCAACCAATTTTGCTGTTGGTTTTTTATATAAATATGTACCGGGGTATCTTGTACTTTCGAAGTCTAAATAATTTGTGCAAATGACTCTAAATTCGTAAGCACCACCATCTTTAATGTCTTCTGGAATTCGTACAACCATTGGATTACCAGTTTGCAATGTCTCAATGGTTCTGAAATTTTCGTTATTTGATTTAATTTGTACTGCAAAATTTGCATCAATCGGAACGTCACCCTCAAGTCTGTACGTAACAGATAATGCTCCACCAACACAATTTTTATAAGAAAGCAACTCGCTTGTATAGATTTTAAATTTTACAACCTTGGCTTTAAATGGTAAATTTGATGTGGTATTCAATCCACATTCATTGCTAACTTCAGTAATTGAAAATGAAGTGTCTTTTTGGATTCTAATTAAATCTGATATTCCATAAGTTGATAAATCATAAATTTCTGCTCCAATTGTATAAATCTTACTATTGTTGATTCTATAGTTTAGTGTACCACTTCCGTAAAAATTACTTATCAGGCTTATTTGTTGGTTTTTAACCAATGACACAAAATTTGTATTTACACGTTCACCATAAGGAAATAAATCATTGTTAAAAACATATGCACTTGTTACAGCTCCTACAGGAACAGCGTTTAACTTTATATACGTCCCATACGTGCAACTAACAGGTGAAGTAGAGCAAACTTTCACATAAAATGTTTCATGCATTCTTATATTATTTGTAACTCTTCCACCTATATTAATACTTTTAGACCTGCCAATGAGTGAATCACTTCGATAACTAGTTGCTAAAAACAATTGAAATTCATTATCAGAATTGTATAACCCAATAGTATCAATTTGTACCTCAATTGGGTCGTTCAAACAAAAGATATTCTTATTAAGATTAACAACCCTAAGACTATTCGGACGTCTGTATAAAGTATAATTATTTACTTCTTGACCAATATTTCCTACTCCACATTGATTTTTGATAGATTGGAGTTTAACTGATGTTGGATTTTTGATAAAAGTACTAAAACTCGAATTACCCGATTCTATTATCTGAGTTATTGTATCATTGGTTGATTTGACATAATATGGCCAACCACCACTCAAGTTTAAATAAATGCTTACATATTCAGGATTGTAAATTTGATAAGTACCCGTGTAAGAAATATTGGCAGAAGGAATACTTTTTATTCGTATTTTATTGGATGAGAAATTACTAAGATATTCTCCATTGGTAGTTGCTATTCTAAATTGTGTTCCTTCTGAATAATAATATTCGGAAGGAATTTGAATTTCAAGCGAATCGCCTAAGATTTTATGTGTAAAAACTGTATAATTACTACTTGTATTATAATTATAAGCTCTAACTTCAAGACTTGATAAATTTATAAATGATTTTGCTTTGAATCTTACCTTAAATTTTTCCCCAACACAAAATGATTTATTAGGTAAGTCGAATAGTTCTAAATCGTCCTTAATTCTTACATTGAATTCTCTATTTATTTCCTTATTACCGCAATTTGATAATACATTTGTAAACCTATAAACTCCTTGATACGGTGGTTTGAATTCATAATAATAATTTAGACCTGTAGCACCACCAAAAGGAACAACATGTAAACTGTCATTAAGTATAAAGCCAGTTGGTTTTGCTCCTATGTAATTATATACAAGTTGTACTTTCTCTTGTGGATATACTTCCACATTTGGAGTAAATATTTGTATATCTGACTGCTCGTGAATATTTAATTTGCCATAAATATTGCTGTAGAGACTAGGTGTAGAAGTTATAATTCTGGCGAAATATCCATTGGGTGTAATATCTGTAGGAATAATTGCTGATAATTGTGCATTTTCATAGGTCAAATCAAGCGTTTTAACATTGCTTCCTTCGTTGTTCAGTATTTCCAGTTTCCAGTTCGTATGATCATCAAATTTATAACTTGAATTATAGGTTAAGTAAATTTTCTGCCCCTTACATATATCCATGCTTGAAAAGTTGGTAATTTCTAAACCATGCGGCATTACATTTAAGGTATATTCTGATGGCTCAATAAATCCATAACCACATTCGTTTCTCACAGAATCAATTTTGTAGGTATAACTTTCTTGTTTCGGATTGAAGTATAAATTGCCAGATGTGGGCTGAATTATTGCTCCAGAATTAAAAATTGCTTTTATGCTGTTTGAACTAAAATTATAGCCATTAGCCTTGATTCTTATAAATATTGGCAGATTAGGAACAGTATAATTTGTTTTAATATACTCAGAATATTGGGTTGGTACATATTGATAAAAACCCTCAAATTTTACTCTTGGTAAACTCTTTATTAAAACATTTATTTCATTGCTGACTTTATATGGGCTGGATGAATAAACACTAATATTTAAATAATTGAGGTTCTCATCTGAAGCATATTTGGTAGGTATTTCTACTTTAAATGCCCCATTTTCAAACCTTGCTGGTAGGTCATAGTGAATTGAGTCATTATAAACTTGTCGAAAACTCGCCCTGAAAACATTATTTGAATTAAAGCTACCATTTGAAATATATCCCTGAACAGAAATTGTGGTACCAACACAGTAGTTGGTATACTGAGGCTGGGTCAAAATTATATTTTGTGCAAATAAAATTGGGGCACTATAAATAAAAATAAGAGTTATTATTATTGGCTTAGTCCAATATATTTGCGTTTTAGCATCATTAATACTCTTTTTTAATTTCGTTAATAAGTAATCACACATTAAAATATTGTATTTGTCTTGTTACAACTATTTGTGGACTTTATTTAGCACAGCTTTTTTTGTTACTTTAAAACTGATCAATTACAACAATTAGCCTCTAGATTGATACATAAAATTTAATAATATCTAATTGATGTTTAATCTAAAAACTCTTTTAATTCGATTAGTAAATCAGGTCTATTTGAAAGCGTCAAGTAGATAACAATTGGTACGAAAACAACAAATAAAACCATAATATATGGAATATTTCTCGTTGGATTTTTGCCTTCTATGATAAAGTCTTTGGGGTTATACTCCAAATATTTCAAAGTAACTTCTTTTTCTTGCTTTAGATATTGATTGTATTGTATTCCAAAGTAAGCTTTTTGAGTAAATATTTCTCCTGAAAAAGTTTTAAATTTTACTATTGGGTAGTAGGTTTTACCATTTTTTCCTTCTTCAACATGGTAATCTATAATTTCTCCTGAAACGCTGACTCCGTTTTTATTAATAGTATTGTATTTATTATATACTTGGGCAAGTTTCCAAATTAAGAATAAATCACCTAGAATAGATGCACAAATAACAAGAAAAGGTGTCATATTTTTAGATTCCAAAGACCAGCATTTGATGGTTTTTAAGTGATTTTAGAATTAAAATTCGGCTTATTAGTAATAATAATTATCTTGACTTCATTTGATATACTTCGATTTAGAATTGATGAACAAAGTAACCTTTCCTTTTAACTGCCTATTAGACAGTAAGCCCCCCAATTAACCATCTCATCAAACTATTCGCTAAAAGTAAACTTGCACTGAAAAATCTAAAAAAGCAATTATGGACTAAAGTATTTTAAACTTCAGAGTAAAAGTTGCCAAAATATTATTTATGATTTGAATTTGTCAAAAGTCTACAAATAAAGAAAAACAGAGCTTCCCCTACTATTCAAGAAATACACGGTAGTAAAAAGAGACCCTTACAAATTATTTTAGGTCCAAAATGACTCGGAGTATCAAACTTTTAAACTATGTCAGTCATATAAGTAATTTCTTTTAAGCAGTTACAACACTTTATATGAAGATATTTTTAGACTTTTTTTTGTCTAATCAAACACCCGTTTGTTTATACTAATTTAAACCTCTTTTATTTTCTTAAATTAGGTGCTAGTAAAACCCAATTTAGTATACTTTTTTTGTATATTAATCAAAGTATAATTAAATATATTAATGTTTTGAGAACTATTTACAAAAACTTAAAATAGACTATGCAAAAGAGTACATATGAACATGTATTTTATTAGTGACCATCTATCTTATATTTTTGAACATCTGAAGAATATTTTTAATCACTGTTTGAAATTACATTTGAGTTTGTGTGTGTAACTTTATTTGAATCGGTAACTCACATGGAAAGTCCCGCTCATAGCCGTTTAGGTAAGCATTTAGCTATTTCTTTTTCGCCTGTTTGTAAATCTTGTTTTTGTAACAAGTCTAATATTTTTAAAGTTAATCCTTTGTCGTTAACTCCCATTTATTATAACCATTTATCATTTTAGCTGCCTTATCGCAAAACGGGTTCGAGTAATATTTATTGACTCCATTTTTGAAAGCTTTTCATTAATACCACTCCTTAGGCAAGGAGAAACCCTTGCTTTTACACCAACTCTTAAATCCCCTTAACAACGGTATCCAATTAGACACTATCTTTGAATCATATATCGAACCAAAGCTATGAATATTTCACATGTTTCAAATTTTATCAGAAGCCCTTCGCTTAGTGTAAATCTGTATAAAACCACGAAGATTTTACACTGATTTCTTTAATTAGTTTTATCATTTGTGCTGTCGGTATATTCTAGTTTCAAATACAAATTAATGTATTAATAGTTTAGAAATGTAGTGGGCACATTTTTATGAAGTAAAACTTAAACTTTACTATCTGTAGAAATTTAGAGATAAAGTAACAAGGTTGTAATTTATCATATTTGATTG
>NC_018744.1 GCF_000263195.1 Emticicia oligotrophica DSM 17448 | reverse complement strand
TGAAAACTAAAAATGCCTAGCCATTGACAAAGTTAAAGTTTGTCCACGTGAATTATAAAAAGGGGTAAATAGCATTACCAGTGGATGGGTATACAAGGTTCATACCCCCACTATAGATGTCAATATTTTTGAATTTTGGTTAAAAAGGAACATTAGTGAGTAGAGTATACTTTACAGTACAATCATTGAATATAATGTAGCTTTAACACAACAGCATTTTGATTTCTATTTAGTTTTGAAAAATTTCAAATTGTTTTTTTCGTAAAGTAAAAATTATAAATTTCTTTATTAGAAGCCAAAATTTATTTGACAAATTTGAGTAAACAAAAATTTGTTTTTGGTAGGTATCATAACTTTTTCATTTAAATTAGTTTCGAAATTTAAAATAATTTCGGAATTAAATCCATAGATTATAATAATTATATTAAATATTCTTATTATTCGGTAAATATTCTGTCCATTTGAATTTCGAGAAATCAAATAAGCAAAGAGATTTTAAATAATTTTTTAACCATTCAAAACTATAGAAATGGCTTAATTATTAGTTTTTTACCTGCTTATATATTTTTTTATTGGAGCGGTAAAGATTTATTAAAATTCTGAACATCAAACTTCAATCTCATGAAATACGCTAAAGTTGTATCAGTTGCTTTTGTTATATTTATTATGACTGGAGCTTTTATAATTCCTCAAAAGACAAAAATACCTCCAATCAAAAAGCCTAACATCGTAGTATTCTATATTGATGATTTAGGATATGGTGACATTGGTTTTAACGGTGCTAAAGGGGTAAAAACACCCACTGTTGACAGAATGGCTAGAGAAGGCATTTCTTTTACGGATGGACATAGCACCGCCGCTACATGTACACCTTCGAGATATTCATTTCTTACAGGCCAATATGCCTTTAGAAATAAAGCAGCTATTTTACCAGGCGATGCACCTCTGCTTATAAAACCGGGTAGCCATACGCTACCAAGCATGCTTAAAAAAGCTGGATATGCCACAGGAGTAGTCGGGAAATGGCATTTAGGTCTTGGTGATGGTAAAATTAATTGGAATGGAGATATTAAGCCAGGACCATTGGAAATTGGCTTTGACTACAGTTTTCTGATTCCAGCCACTGGCGATAGAGTCCCTACCATTTATGTAGAAAATCAACGTGTAGTTAATGCAGATTCCAAAAATCCGATTGAGGTAAACTATGAGTTAAAACTCGACGGGTATCCTAACGGCATTGATAACCCAGAATTATTAAAACAAAAAGCTGATAAACAACACAGTAATACTATTGTCAATGGGGTCAGCCGAATCGGTTATATGAAAGGTGGTGAACAAGCTCTTTGGGTAGATGAAGAATTCCCGAATATTCTGACAGGCAAAGCCAAAAAATTCATTAATGAGACAAAAACAAACCTTTCTTTCTCTTTTTTTCCTACCATGATATCCATGTACCAAGATTACCAAATAAAAAATTTGTTGGTGCTAGTAGTATGGGGCCTCGTGGAGATGTCATCGCACAAATGGATTGGATTACGGGTGAAGTAATGAATGAAATAAAAAAGTTAGGTCTCGACGAAAATACGCTCATAATTTTTACGAGTGATAATGGCCCAGTACTAAACGATGGATACGATGACAAAGCGGTAGAATTACTGGGTAATCACAAACCCGCCGGACCATTCAGAGGAGGTAAATATAGTGCCTACGAAGGCGGGACAAGGGTTCCAACAATCATACGATGGAATAAAACAATCAAACCAAAGGTTAGTAACGCATTGGTAAGCCAAGTAGATTTTTATGCTTCTATTGCTGCTCTTTTGAATCAGCCTTTAGCTGATAATGAGGCCATTGATAGTGAAAATCTCATCAATACATTCCTTGGCAAAACAGAAAAAGGAAGGGAATATTTGCTTGAAGAATCATATACTTTCTCTCTTAGAAAAGATGAATGGAAATACATTGAGCCATTTCCTTCTAATGCTAACTTACCTAATTTTATGGCTAATAAAGGTGTAGAAGGTGGTTTCAAACACAGTCCTCAATTGTATAATGTAAAAGTTGATAATGGCGAAAGAAACGATTTAAGTAGTCAACAACCCAACTTATTAAAAGAAATGTCATTGAAAATCAGCCAGATAAAAGAAAAAGCTAAGCGAGATAGCCATTAAAATCCAAAATCATTTGAGCAAAATAAAATTGCTAAAATTAATTATTGGAGTAGGTATCATTATATATTTACTTTCTTGTAGAAAAATGATAATTTCGATGCCCCAACACCCAAAATAGGCACACCTGTTTATTGTAGCTGCTTATGCCCAAAAGATGAGAGTTGATTTATTAACTTTACATCGGTATGACGAGGGAAATCAAACAAATAAATCCGCTAATGATATCTTAACTTCGATAGCTATTCTGAATAAGTTTAAAAATCATTTAAAAAAACTTACACATTAAATAATTCACTTTAGATAGCAGATTATAATGCCATTTTTCAAGGATTTAGTCCATAATTTGTTTATGAAATTGTCTTTAAAATCGTTAAATTCACAGGATTTTTTTAAATAAATGCTTATTTTTTTCTTAATTTAATGCCATCAACTAAGCGAGACTTTACACTCACGAGTATTTGCTAGATATGGCTGATTTACCATCAGTACTTTTGTATACAAGTAACATTATTCCACAATAAATACAATTACGTCAGTCAAATAATTCAACAGACCTCTAACAATGAAATCTTTTAAAAATTCAGAACTAAGGTTTTTTATTTGTTGGTTTACACTGATAGCTTCTTCACTTTCAACTCTTGCCATTGAAGATTTGCCTCAAAACCCCAAAAAGCCTAATATTATTTTTATTTTAGTTGATGATTTAGGTATAAAAGATTTGAGTTGCTTAGGAAGTAGTTTCTACGAAACTCCCAATATTGATAAAATTGCTAAAGAAGGGACGATCTTTACCCAAGGGTATGCGTGCAGTGCTGTTTGTAGTCCATCAAGAGCAAGTATCATGACTGGTAAATTTACAGCAAGACACGGAATTACAGATTGGATAGGTGCAAAATCAGGCATAGCATGGCGTAGTGAAAAAAGGTTTTCAAAACTTTTACCCGCTGGGTATGTAGAAAATTTACCTAAAACCGAACAAACCATTGCAGAAGTTTTACAAGCCAATGGATATAAAACATTTTTTGCGGGTAAATGGCATTTAGGAAACAAAGGCGATTATCCTGAAGACCATGGATTTAATATAAATAAAGGTGGTTGGGAATCTGGAAGCCCCAAAGGAGGATATTTCTCACCTTGGGAAAACCCTTCATTACCTAATCAAAGAAATGGAGAAGACCTTTCTATGAGACTTGCAAAAGAAACATCGGCATTTATTCAACAAGAACGAGATTCACCTTTTTTTGCCTTTTTATCTTTCTACGCCGTGCATAGTCCCATAGAAACTACGCAAGAAAAGTGGAAAAAATACAAAGATAAAGCAGAAAAAAATGGAATTCTACCTCATGGATATACAATGGAGCATGAACTGCCCATTAGGCAAGTACAAGATAATCCTATTTATGGCGGTTTGGTTGAAAGCATGGATGATGCTGTTGGAGAAGTTTTAAATACGATCAAAAAGCTAAATCTTGAGCAGCAAACCATAATAGTCTTTACTTCAGATAATGGAGGTGTAGCCTCTGGAGATGCCTTTTCTACAACAAATTTACCCTTTCGAGGGGGAAAAGGGTATCAGTGGGAAGGGGGTATTAGAGAACCTTATTTTATCAAAATACCTTGGTTACCACAAATCAAGGAACTTAATTATCCAGTTACAGGGGCAGATTTTTTCCCAACAATTTTAGATTTCGCTGGAATTCCCCTCATGCCTAAACAGCATATTGATGGAATTAGCCTCAAACCCCTATTTGATGGTAAAGAATTAAAAACAAGAGACCTATTCTGGCATTATCCGCATTATGGTAATCAAGGAGGCCAACCGAATTCCATTATTAGAAGTGGGAACTTAAAATTAATTCACTATTGGGAAGATGGACATTATGAACTTTATAATTTAGCTAATGACCCATACGAGCAAAAAGATTTAGCATCTAAAGAACCACAAAAAGCCTCAAAGTTAAATACAAAGCTATTGACGTGGTTAAAAAGTGTTAACGCTCAATATCCTGTGCAAGACCCTGAATTTAATGCCGATTTAGCTAATAAAAAGCTCAAAAACAACTCGGAAATACTGATGCCAAAACTTGAAAAAGAACGCCTCCATTTCTTAAGTTCAGACTATCAACCAAATAAAGATTGGTGGAAAAGTAAAACAACTAAAGATTAACTCAATTGTAGCATATTTCGAATCACTATGAGTTTTCTAATAATGTTAGAAAATGGTTTAATACTGTTTAGCTTCCAAAAATAATTTTGTGTCAATTACTCTTGTTTTAGTTATTATTTTAAGCAGTGGAAGTCATCGCAAAAAGTTCAATTAATTCAATATAGAGTAGACTATAAACTTTTTATATTAAATGCTGAAAGTCTAAAATACTACTTAATTTAGTTGAATTATTTAAAATTAAACTTTTTGGTATAGGCAATAAAATTAATAATTTAGGCAGTTTTTAAGTCTTGAAGAAGATTCTCTTACCAATAATTGTGTTTTTAAAATTTTTATTGGTTTTTTTTCATAGTATTTTTCAGGGTCTTCTATTCTTTGAATTAATAATTTAGTGGCAATCTTGCCCATTTCATTACCTGGTTGAGAAACAGTACTCAGTGTTGGGTTCACTACTGAAGAAATTTGCCAATTACTAAATCCAACTACCCCAAAATCCTCTGGGATTTTCCTTCCTAAATTTTTAGCTGCCTGAATTGCTCCAACTGCAAGTTCATCTGTAATTCCAAAAATAGCATCAATATTTGGATATGTCCGTAGTAAGTTTTCAGTGGCAATTCGACCCTCTCCAATTGAAATATTGGGTATTTGCATAACGAAATTCTCATTTTTCACTATTCCGTATTTCTTCAAAGCTGAATAATACCCTTTTAATCGCTTTTGAGAGCCATGATTTACTAAATTGTCTTGTAAATGAGCAATATTTCTAAACCCTTGTTGAATTAAATGCTCAACAGCCACAAAAGCCCCTGTAAAATCATCTACGACTACTTTCGGGGCATCAATCTTAGGTATATCTTTATCAAAAAAAACGAAAGGAATATTGTTTTGTTGAAGTTGCTCAATATGTGAAATATACTTGGTTTGATTACTCACACAAATCAAAAGCCCATCTACTATCCCACTTGAAAACATTTCTATAGCTTTTACTTCCTTTTCGTAAGAGTGCTCAGTTACATTGATAATAACTTGGAAATTATTGTCCGTTGCTTCCTCCAAAATTCCATTAATCATTGATGCCATATATTGATGATTAACTTTGGGTATAACTACACCAATAGCAAAATTTCTTTGTGAACGCAAATGAGAAGCCATAAAGTTAGGTTGATAATGCATTTCTTTTGCCACAGCCTTCACTTTTTCACGCATTTCTGCTCCAATTTCTATCCTATTTCTTAAGGCTCTTGAAACAGTAGCAGTAGAAATATTTAGTTTCTCGGCAATGTCTTTAAGTTTTACTCTTCCTTTTTTCATGAAAATTCTTTTTTATGTAAACGTTTACGTAAACGGTTGCATTGTAAATAATTGATTATCAACATTTTAAATATTTTAAAATACTTTTTTTCTGTAAATGTATAAAATAATTTTGTAGCAATAATACAATTATTTCAAATTATAATTATACTAATCTAATTAAAGTCTTATGAAATTAAAACTATTTTCGACCATTTTACTTTCCTTTCTAATAGGACAGAATGTAATGGCACAGACACTACTTTATGGGGCCATCAAAGACAAATCTGGCGAGGCACTCGTTGGAGTTACTGTGGCTCTGAAAGGCTCAAAAATTGGAGCATTAACTGATATGGAAGGAAACTATAAACTTAAAATTGAAGGCACAGGTAAAACCACAATTTTGATCAGCTACATCGGGTATAAAACTAAAACGGAAACAATAGAGCTTAACAATGCTACGATTGAGAAGAATTATGTTCTTGAGGAAGATGCTTTCAACCTTGATCAAGTTGTAGTAACAGGTACAAATACTACCCGTACCCAAAAAGAAATGACAGCCTCTCTTTCGCAACTAAATTCCAAACAAATCCAAGCAATTAATGCCAATTCAATGGCGGATATTATTAGAGTAATTCCAGGTGTTCATGCAGAAGGTGGCGGAGGAGAAGTAGCTTCAAATATCATGGTGAGAGGCTTACCATCTGGCGGTCAATACAAATATACACCCATTGAAGAAGACGGTATGCCCGTACAAGCAACAGGCTATCTGACTTCATCGGCACAGGATGTATTCTTTCGCCCAGATTTAGGAGTAGGAAATTTTGAATTTGCACGAGGAGGTTCATCAACTTTATTTGGTAATGGCTCGCCAGTTGGTGTTTTCAATTATATTTCTAAAAAAGGTGGTGGCGAAGGCGAATCAATCGTAAAATTAAGTACTGGTCAGTTCAGCCTTTACCGTGTTGACTTTAATACAGGTGGTTCTGCAGGCGACAAATGGCAATACAACATAAGTGGTTTTGCACGTTATGATGAAGGCCCTTTACTGACAGGAGCTAATTCAAAGGGGTACCAAATAAGAGCCAATATCACACGACAGTTAGACAATGGGTATGTTCGTCTGTACGTACGTAGTTTAGACGATGGGGCACAATTCTATTTGCCAGTTCCACATGTAAAACAAGAAAAAGCTAACGAAAATACAGTTCAAGCGGCAACTGGAAATGATGGTCAAGTCGTACAGTCTTTATATTCCCCGCAAATGGGTGTTTTTTCATTGGTTAATCCACTCGGTACAATACAAGGTAACTTGGGCAATGGGGTGACGGCAAAAGGTGTTTCAACCATGCTTGAATTTGCTAAACAATTTGGAGGTTGGGATGTGAAATCCAAAACTCGATTGTCAAGTTTCAACCATACTTTTGATTTTTGGTCACCGGGTAGAACTTTCGAGATTGAAACCTACGCAAAAGCAAGAAATGCAAACTTAAAGTCTTATACTTTCAACTATGCCGATAATGGATTACCAATGGCACTCTCAAACGGAGCAAATAACGGTAAGACATACGTTTCTGAAGCAAGTATTACGCTAAGAAATCGCCCTATGAAAGATTTATCAACAGATTTACGAATTACAAAGCAAATTAAATCAAACAATTCTGAACATAACTTAACTTTTGGTACTTACGGATCAAGCACTTCACAACTTCAAGATGAGGTTGGAACTGGTGTTCTATTAGAAATGAAAAATATGCCACGTCTGGTAGATTTATCAATCATAGATGCTAATAATGTTACCACACGCTACACCAAGGGAGGTTTTCGTCAAAACGTTGCAGGACGTACTAACAATACTTTCGAGGCAAATAGAATGGCATTTTATGCGGGTGATGAAATGGTTTTTGGTAAATTAAGAATTGATGCTGGGCTTAGATATGAAGTACAAAAGGGCATTGTAACCGTTGGAGAAACGGCAGCATATACCAACCCAGCGGCTACCAATACTGCGGATGCCTCTTATCGTTGGCAAACAGGTAAAGTATTTACAAGGAAATTTACAGTAGATGATTTTGGTTATGTTTTAGGTGCAAACTATAGTGTTAATAATTCCCTTAACCTTTATGGTTCATTATCTAAAGGTTACTACTTCCCTGAACTACGTACATTTTCAAATGTGAATAGAGATGGAAAGGGTGAATTTATTCAGGTAGTTCCCGAGAAAAACGAAGCCGTTTATCAATATGAGATTGGTGCAAAATATAGTTCTCCACGTATCTCTGGTACTATGGCTTTATATTACAATAATATCAAAAATAGATTGCAGAACGAAATCATCGCTGGTGCTGATGGTGTATTACGCGAAATAACTCGTCCAGTTGGTTTAACTACTACCAAAGGTGTGGAAATAACGGCTGCAGTAAAATTAGTAGATGGTTTGATTGCTGATGTGAATGCCACATTACAAGATCATGAATACGTTGATTTTAAAAGAACCACTTCTGGTGCTGACGGTAAACTCGGTACAGATGATGATGTGATTACAGATTATAAAGGGAACTGGGTTTTGCGTCAACCTAAAACTATATTCAATATTGGATTGAGCTATGATAAAAAAGGTTGGGATTTAGGATTTTTGGTTAATCAAGAAGGTAAAAGATATGCCGATGACCAAAATAATGTGGTTTTACCAGCTTATGCGATACTTAATCTTAGAGCGGGTAAATCATTTAAAGTTGGAGCTAAAGAATCAATCAAAGTAGGATTAAATGTTTATAATGCACTGAACAATCGTGGACTTACAGAAGGCGACCCTCGTGTAGCTGATACATCTGTCATTACAAACGACCCATTCTATAATGCAAGACCCATTCTTCCAAGAAGATTGACAACCTATATTCTGTTTAAATTTTAGTAAATAAATATATTCCCCTTCCAAACTATAAGGTAGAATTGGCATTTGGAAGGGGAAATACTTTGGTAAAAAATGTAAATTGTCCTTCAATTTTATCAATTTACAATAATATAATAATATGAATTTCAATCATTCAGCAATTGAATCTTTAAGAGAAAGAAGTATAGTGACCTTAAAAAAGAATTGGAGAGAAGGTTTTACTGTACCATCTGCTAATTTATATCCTTTCCAATGGCTTTGGGACTCAGGTTTTGTGTCAATGGGTTGGTCTTTGATTGACAAATATAAAGCACGACTTGAACTCGAAACATTATTTGGTGCTCAGTGGGAAAATGGTATGATTCCACATATTATTTTTCATAATGACTCGCCAGAAAAACAATATTTCCCCGATGCTAAATTTCATGGCTCAGAGGCCAGTGATTTATCGCCAAAGCATGTGAAAACTACAGGAATGACACAACCCCCTGTATTGGGATTTGTCTTGGAATTCTTATTTGAAAACGAAATTGACAAACAAAAATATCTTGATTTTTATCGTTCAGCAGTAAAATCAGTTTTTCGTTTTCATCAATATTTATATCAAAATAGAGATCCCAAAAACGAAGGGCTGGTTTATATTCGCCATAATTGGGAATCGGGTACTGATAATTGTGCCGTGTGGGATAGTGTTTGGGCAAGGTATAGTGCACCAACGTATGATTTTGTCCGAAAGGATACCTTGCATGTTGACCAATCGCAAAGGCCAACTAAGAAAGATTACAATTATTACATGAATCTGATAGAGTTGTCGAGAAATTGTGGTTATGATGAACAAAAAATGTACGAAATTTTGCCATTTTTGATTCAAGATCCACTTTTCAATAGCATTTTAGCCAAATCAAATCAGTGCCTTTCAAGATTATCAAATGCATTAGATTTACCCGAATTATCTGTACAGTTTGATGAATGGTACGCTAAAACGGCCCATGGCATCAACACAAAACTTTTTGATGATGTTTTAGGGCAATATACCTATTTTGATTTAAAAAATAATGTTCAAATTTCAGAACCAACGGCTATGGGTTTTGCTCCACTTTTCGCTGGAATTGCTTCTGAAGAAAGAGCTAATAAAATGGCAGAATTAATTCTAAGCAAACACTTTTTAGGCGAAAATTTAGATGGATACCTTTGTCCAAGTTTAGGATATTCTTCTTCCGCATTCGACCCAGTTCGTTATTGGAGAGGTCCCATTTGGCCGCATATAAACTGGCTTTTAGCGATTGGTTTTAAACAGTATGGATTTTTAGAAATTGCTGAAAAACTCAGAAACGATATCATTGAATTATCAGTGAAAAAAGGGTTTTATGAGTATTTCAGTCCAATTAAATCAGAAGAATTTAAAATAGGATATGGGGGCGAAGACTTTTCTTGGACTGCCGCCATATTATTACTCATTATGGAATAGAATCCATCCAAAACAATTTAATATATGAATTACCTCGATTACACGATCATAGCCGCCTATATAATCGGTATGTTAGTATTGGGTTATTACCTTAAAAAACAAGAAAATTCAAAAGACTATTTTTTGGGGGGCAAGAATTTTGGTTGGTTTTCACTGACGATGTCAGCAATGGCATCTCAGTTATCAGTTATTAGCTTTGTTTCGGCACCTGCTTTTGTTGGCTTACGTGTAGGTGGAGGAATGAAATGGCTCACTTTCGAGCTGGGTGTCCCCATTGCTATGATATTGGTTATGACTTTTATTGGCCCAATTCTTTACCGAAGTGGAGTTGTGAGTATTTATTCTTTTTTAGAAAAAAGATTTGGTGCAAGCACAAGGCTTATACTTTCATCAGTTTTTTTATTCAGTAGGTCGTTTGCTGGAGCCGTAACTGTGTATGCTGTTTCTCTAATTTTAGCATCGCTTTTACATTTGTCATTCAATATGACCTTATTGATTGTTGGGGTTTCAACTATCGTTTATTCATTTGAGGGAGGTATGAAAGCCATCGTTTATAGCGAGGTTGTGCAAATGATAATTAAAGTAACTGGTATTTTTATCATTGTATATTTTGGGTTAAAAAATATGGGAGGTTGGGGAGAACTTATAAAACATGTTGACCAAAGTCGACTTCATGTGATAGACTTTTCCAACTTTGGAATCAATGGTGATGAATACGGATTTTTCCCAATGTTGTTAGGTGGTATTTTTCTTTATACTTCCTATTATGGCACTGACCAAATGCAAGCCCAACGCATAATATCCGCAAAAGATGTTCCTACACTTAAAAATATTTTACTCGCCAATGGTTTACTTCGATTTCCAATTACACTTAGTTACTGTATCGGAGGCTTAATTTTAGGAACATTTGCCTTGCAAAACCAACATTTTATGTCTTTAATTCCAGCAGGGAAAACGGATTTGATGATTCCAATATTTATTGAGCATTATTTGCCGAATGGTGTGATAGGTGTATTGGTAGTTGCCATCATCGCAGCGGCAATGTCTGCCTATAGTTCTATTCTTAATTCACTCAGTGCTGTCTCAATGGAAGAAATAATCAGTAAAAGAAATGGTTTTGATGACAGTAAATATGTCTTTTACAGTAAATTGACAACAGTTATTTGGGGTGCTGCAACTTTGGGATTCAGCTTTTTTGTAGGTAGTATTGCTAAAACTGTCATCGAGGCCATTAATAAAATTGGTTCTGTATTTTACGGCCCTATGCTGGCTACATTTTTGGTGGCAGTACTAATTTCAAGAGTTAATGGTAAAGCCATGAATATTGGGCTCTTGGCTGGGGTATTGGTTAATATGTTTCTTTGGATTTTTGTCCCACAAATTTTTTGGTTTTGGTGGAATATCGTTGGGGCTTTTGTTACGATTATAGTGGCACTTTTAGCAAGTATGGTTTATGTTTCAACAGACCAAAAAAGTGAAATTTTTAAAGTTAAATTAGAAATAGACAAAAGGAATATTTTAATCTTACTCTTATTTTTCATCTTTATAATAATTCTTTGTTTAAACCTCAGTAATCTATTTCAATAATAATTTTAGATGAAAATCTTAATTTCTCCAGATAAATTTAAAGATGCCGCAACCGCAGCAGATATCTGTATTGCTTTGGAAAAAGGAATAAAATCAACTTTTCCTGAAGCGGTTTGTACCTTAAAACCATTGGCAGATGGAGGAGAAGGTACACTCGAAAGCATCAGTTTGGCTCTTAATGCCCAATGGATTTCTTGTTTAACACAGGATCCTTTTTTTAATCCAATAGAAGCAAAATATCTTTTGCTTCCAGAGAAAAAAATGGCTGTAATTGAAACAGCAAGGGCATCTGGTATTGAATTAATAAAACCTGAAAATCGGAATTGTATGCTCACAAGTAGTATTGGAACGGGCATATTAATTCGAGATGCAATCGAAAAAGGAGCTACAGAAATTGTGCTCACCGTAGGTGGAACTGCAACTAATGATGCGGCTATTGGCATTGCTTCGGCATTAGGTGTTAGGTACTTTGATAAGGATGGCGAGAGTTTATTACCCATTGGTCAAAACCTCAGGTATATTCACAAAATTGACGATAGTGAATTAGTTTTCAATCGAAATAAAGTGTCTTTTATTATTGCAACCGATGTCGAAAATCCATTTTATGGACAGAAAGGTGCTGCACATGTATTTTCCCGACAAAAGGGAGCCGATGAAGAAAGTGTTTTGCTTTTAGATAGTGGATTAAAAAACTATGCATCAGTATTGGAAAAACATACCCAAATAAACCCACAAAATATTACCGGAAGTGGTGCTGGCGGTGGAATTGGTGGAGGAGTTGCTGCATTATTTGGAGCTAAAATTATTTCGGCAGCAGATTGGATAATAAAACTCAATGATATAGAAAAACATATTTCTGAAAGTCAAATTTTGATAACTGGGGAGGGTAAAATAGATAGCCAGACTTGGGAAGGCAAATTGATTTCGAGATTATTGAACTTGGCCTCCAACTATCAAGTACCTGTAATCGCTATTTGTGGAACACTACAAGATGTTGAAAAAATTGCCCAACAGCCAAATGTTATGTACGCAACTTCAATTTTAAAGTCGCCAATGACATTAGAAAAGGCAATTGTTGAAACTTTAGATTTAGTTGAAAAACAGGGTATTTTACTTGGTAAATTAATGAAAAAATTAAAAAGTTCTCATGAAGTTGGAAGTTGAATTAGGCTGACTAAAATTGAATTAATGTTATGGATTACTACGATTAAGATTTTCGGATTTTTTTTCGAAAGTATTTGGCAACAAAAGTAATGTATCGCATACCGCTTTCTTCAGCAAGTTTGACTATTTCATTGGCATTAAATCCCGAAGCATCAACTGATAAAGCCGTTTTTTGATAGTCTGCAAAAGGAATTTTCTGATTGAACATAGCCCCTGCGGCGTGATATTTTCCCTAAACACCCTAATGGATAAACATTCCCAAACGTGTCCCATTATACCAAGTAAGTGTTGCTTTTTTGGGTGATTTA
Source organism: Emticicia oligotrophica DSM 17448 (assembly GCF_000263195.1). Lineage (GTDB taxonomy): Bacteria > Bacteroidota > Bacteroidia > Cytophagales > Spirosomataceae > Emticicia > Emticicia oligotrophica. The sequence continues at coordinate 25,528 of NC_018744.1, read as the reverse complement.
GCGTATAATCTACTTTTATCCCTCAAAAAATAGGGAATAGTATCGTGATGTTGTGTGTAGGCATCAATATTATACGTACACAATAGTAGCAGGGTAATATATTGTGTGAAACGATACACTTGTACGTACATAATTTTTTCTTAAAAGTTAAAATCTGATGGAATGGGTTTGGTTATGGTTTTTTGAGAAGTTTCGAGTAAGATTTAGGAAATTTTTAAAAATTTCCTAAATCTATACTTTGTTAAGTAATAAAGTAGTTATAATCGATAATTCTGTAAATAGTTAAATAACTTGATATATGCCAATTTTCTTTCTGTGGATTTGTCGACTAAAGACTGTGGACTACTTAATACACTTCATTCTGCTTCATATTCGGGTTGATTTGAATTTCAGCCATTGGTGTAAGGCCTTAGGTTCTTACTGCATTCATAGCATCATGCACACTTTGGTCTATTTCGTTAAGTTCAATTTTGGCTTCAGCATACATCAACAACACATCGGCAGAAAGATAAATTATTCAAAAGACCTATAATTGCATGGGTTCCTGATGTTTGGTTCAACTAAGTATCCTACACGATCACAGTTATAAAATATTAACTTTCATTAGCCAGTTCATTAAAATAAATCAAAGTCTTAGCTATATGTTTTTCCCAATATGACCACGTGTGTCCACCGCTAAATTCTTGGTATTGATGATTAATTTTATTTTTTTTCAACGCTGAACGTAATTCTCTATTATAATCTATCAATAAATCATCTCTACCACAATCAAAGCGAAACGGGGGTAGTATTTCACGATTAGCAATCATCCACTCTAAAACGCTTTCTTGAGTAATGGCGGCCATTTTCAACTGCTCAAAGTCTTCTAAAAATAATTCAAGTTGCTGAAAGTTTGTTATAGAAGAAAGTCCAGAAAATCCTTTAAATAGTTTTGGATATTTAGCACCAATCCTTAGAGCTCCAAAACCACCCATCGAAAGACCAGTAATAAAAATTGGAGATTGCTCATCAATCTGAGTAAACTGCTCCTTCATCACATCTATAACATCTTCAACTATCCATTTTTCGTAGTCTTCTAATTGATGAGGAACATACCCACTTCCATCGCTAAATAGGCCATCAGAGGGCATGGCAAGTATCATCGGAGAAACTTGCTTTTCATTAATTAATTTCTGTAAGGTTTCATGAACTCTACCTTTAAGAGCCCAAGCCCAATGACTCCCATAAACACCATGAAGTAAAATAACTAAAGGGACTGATTTTAGATTTTTATAATTTTTACATCCATTATACACCGTAATATCAGCCCTTTTTTTCAGAGCATTACTTTTTACAGTAATAAAATGAAGCCCTTGAAATTCAGCGATTTCAGTTTTAAAAAATTGTGATTTGCTCATTGGATAAAATTTACTTTCCTTTTAGACCATTTTATTCATTTAAAATAATCGCAGACTTTCTATTTTAAGGTTCAATCATTAAATACGATTATTCAATCTAAAACGCTATTACACCTTTGGCATTTTTTCCTGCATGCATATCAGCAAAAGCATCTGCGAGCTCTTCAAGTTTATAGGTTCGTGTTACCATTTGGTCTAAAATCAAATCACCTTTTGCATAAAGATTTTGCAAAATTGGAAAATCTATTTGAGGACGTGTTTTGCCATAAAGAGGATTAATATAAATTTTATCCCACTCAAAAAGATTCATATCTATTGATATTTCTTGCTCGATTCCACTGACTTGTACGGCCATACCAGCATTACGCACCATTGCTAAAGGAGCTGCTCCTAATTCTGGAATGGCGGTACATTCAAAAGCGTAATCTGCACCACGGCCACCTGTCATTTGCTTTACTATCTTTGATGCTTCCATTAAACCTTTATCATCTCTATTAGCCAAGATAGTATGCGTTGCACCATATTCCTTTGCCATTTCCAAACGATTTGGGTTTACATCAATCGCAATAATTTTGCCTGCACCAACAATTCTTGCCCCTTGTATGACATTTAGACCCACGCCACCAGTACCTAATACCACAACCGAGCTTCCTGCTTGTACTTTAGCAGCATTCACAACTGAGCCATAACCAGTCATCACGCCACAACCTACAATTGCGGCAGAAGTAAACGGAATTTCGACATTAATTTTAACGCAAGCCGCTTCTCTGACTAAGGTATATTCTGACATTGTTCCTAAACTAAATGCCCGTTCGATTGGCTTACCTTGAAAAGTTGTTGAATCAAACTTTGCATGGCCTTCGCTTACTTTGTTTCCAGCAATCACCGCAGAATTACGCTCACATATATGCTGATTTCCTTCTTGACACTGAAAACATTCATAGCAAGGAATCGCCCAATTAAGCATTACTTTATCGCCAACCTTTAATGATTTTACTCTTTCTCCAACCTTAACAACCACGCCAGCTCCTTCATGCCCCATCACAAGTGGTTTTTTCCAAGATTGAGAGTCCCAGTCAGTATGACAAACACCTGCCGCTTTTATTTGAACCAATACCTCATCACCGATAGGTTCATCTACCATAATATTTTCGATGGAAAAACAGCCATTTCCATCGGCAATTGCCGCTTTACAAGTTATCATTTTGAATATACAATTGGATTTAAATGCGTATCAATAATTTTCCCAATTTCAGCCCCAGGACACCATACTTCCCAATCTTTTCTTTGATTTTCATTTTCGGGTTCTTTCAAAATCATATCCTTATCCATATAAATCATGGTCATTACCTTACGCACTTGGTCGGTATTATTCGCTCCTGCTCTATGAAACACCCAACCTGAATGAAAACTAACTTCCCCCAAATCATAAGGTTCTGCAACATGCTTAAAATCAGTTACACGTAAACGTTGGGCTATTTTTTGCTCGCTATCATCACTAATTGCTAATTCTCGCCCCTCTACAATCACATGACTTCCGGCACTAAACTCCAGAGGTCCCATTTCAACAGGAACTGGCTGCAGTGGAATCCAAGCCGTAATAGTCTTATCCGTTGATAAAGGCCAGTAATACTGGTCAGCGTGCCAAGGGGTAATGCCACCACCTGCTTCTTTGAATAAAGCTTGGTCGTGGTAAAGTCTTGAACCATCTGCACGCATTAACTCAGCTGCAATTTGGCCTAATCGCTTACTCAACACAAATTCTTTGCATACTTCATCTTGACACCAAAGATTAAAAATTTGTAAAAACGCTTTTCCATAAGTATCACGTTCATCAATTGGTTTATCCTGGCTATTTAATTCGTTTACTTTTTTTGTGATGGCTTCACCGTAATAAGCTAAGGTTTCAGCATCTAAAACATTTTTTAATTTAATATAACGGTTTTTCTGATAAAATTCAATGGCTTCCTCAGAAAGCTGATAAGGTTGATTTAATATTTTATTCATCTTACTATGTATTTATAATATAATTATATGACAAATGTCATATTTTTTTTTACTACTCCTTTTGTTTAAATTTTCAAATAATTGTCTAATATTATCATTATTTTAAAATTGATATTGTTAATCTGAAAAAATGAAACTATGAAAGCCGTATTTGAAAAGTTGCAAACAGAGCATACTAATTCGATTTTAATTAGAAAATTTGATTTAAAAAACTTTGATGCTCCTTTTCACTTCCATCCAGAGTTTGAATTAACTTTAATCTTAAAGGGTGAAGGACAACGCTACGTAGGGAGGCAAGTTAATAATTTTTATGCGGGAGACTTGGTATTTTTGGGTGATAACCTTCCTCATTGTTGGGTAAATCAGCCCAATGAAGAAGCGTATGTTTCGGCAATAGTAATACAATTTGATGAGAACTTTTTGGGTAAAACATTCTTGGAATTACCAGAGATAGAGCAGATTAAGAAATTTTTACTAAAAGCAAAATCTGGGTTTACCATTTTAGGCGAAACAAAAAAGAAAATTAGTAAAAGTATTATTCAGTTGATTGAAAAAACGCCTTTGCAGAGAATCTTGGGACTAATTGAAATTTTAGATGAACTTAGTCAAGCAAAAGAAATATCTAGTATTGATTTTTCATTCATCGAAAATCAATATAATCAATCAGAAACCGCACGATTCCAAAAGGTCTTTTCTTATTTAATTGAAAATTTTAAGGAAAATATTTCTCTTGAAGAAATTGCTGATGTAGCTGATTTATCACCTACTTCTTTTTGTAGATATTTCAAGACAATTACACAAAAAACATTTGTAGAAGTTATGCTAGAATTTCGATTACAATACGCATGCCAGTTACTTCAAAAAACCGACTTGCCGATTCGCCAAATTGCTTTTGAAAGTGGATTTGGAGATGTTTCGTACTTTAATAAAGTATTTAAAAAATATAAGAGTACGACTCCCAAAAACTTTAAAAGCCAATAGTTTTTAAAATTATTGGCTTATGTTTAATTGAATTACTTTGTATAAATAAACGAGTGTTTATCTATACAAAATAATTGTTGAAAAATCTCTATTTTTTAGAAAGAGGTAAACCATACAAAAGTATATTTTTGTTGTATATTAATTAAAGTATATTTATATTTATCTAAGTTAATCAAAAATATACAGCAATATGAAAATAGGTTATGCAAGGGTTAGTACCAAAGAGCAGGTTTTAGACCTACAAATCGATGCACTCACGAAAGACGGCTGCGAAATGATTTTTAAAGAAACGGCGTCTGGTGCAAAAACTGAAAGGCCTGAATTGCAAAAACTATTGAGTCATCTTCGTAAAGGAGATATCGTAGTGGTTTATAAACTTGACCGTCTTGGCCGCTCTTTGAAGCATCTGCTAGAAGTGGTGGCAGAACTTAACCAAAAAGAAGTAGGTATCAGAAGTATCAATGATGCTATTGATACGACAACTCCTCAGGGTAGATTATTCTTTAATATTTCAGCCTCATTTGCTGAATTTGAAAGAGAACTGATACGCGAAAGGACAAAATCTGGTTTGGAAGCGGCACGTGCTAGGGGTAGAAAAGGAGGAAGAAGACAAGGAATGACCAAAGGTGCCGAGCAAAAAGCAATTCTCGCAGAAACCTATTATAAAGAGGGTAAGCTGGGTGTTAATCAGATTGCTAAAGAAATTGGTGTTTCTAAAATGACACTTTATAAATACTTAAGATATCGAGGGGTAAAAATTGGAGCTTATAATCTAAAACAATAGAAGTAAGAAGGGTACATTATAAGTGTATTTTTCTTCTAACCTATTGAAATCACTACTTAAACTTTATTTGTCAATTTTGAAAATGGTACTGAACAGCGAACCAGCAAATTTTTAATCTTTATTGATATCAATTCTACTATCATAAGGAAAGACATAATCTATATGCCATATTCCTGTTTGATTGCTACCAGATAAATCAAGATTATTAACATTTTACAGATTCATAACAATACAATCACAATTTTTTAACTCACAATTTATCTGACATTTCTACATTTGCTTTTTGCTTTTAATTCGAATACCCCTAACCCTCTAATTTTATTCTTATGATTATTTTAAATAGGAATTCCTGCTTCAAATATATTTTTAGCCATGATCCTTCTCTTACCAAATTATATTCATTATTTCCAAAAGTAAGACAGTGTTTTTGCTAATAAAAATAAAATTTAGTTATAACCAAAACTAATATGCTCTTCGTATCTTGTCATCATAATGTACCTAAAATAAGGTATAATGATTAATTGAGTAGTAAACGATACATCAACTTTATGAAATTACTTTTAATGTATTTGGGTTTGTTAAATCCATCGACCGATTCAACCAAAACCGAACTTCTGAATGAAGTTGTTATTACCGCAAGTCGTTCGGCAAATCAAGAGTTTCAAACACCTAATAACATCAAGATTCTGAATAAAAAATACCTTAAAACGTATGCATCTAGAACAACTCCTGAAGCATTGATTGGAATAAATGGTGTTTTTGTGCAGAAAACCAATCATGGGGGCGGTTCTCCTTTCGTGCGTGGGCTTACAGGAAATCAAACTTTATTGATGGTTGATGGGATTCGCCTTAGCAACAGCACCTTTCGCTACGGCCCTAACCAGTATTTTAATACAATAGACCCATTTTCGATTAGTAAAATTGAAGTATTGAAAGGGGGTGGTTCGGTGCAATACGGTTCTGATGCTTTGGGTGGAACTATCCAAATATTCACGGCCGAACCTGAATTTAATACAAAATGGAAAGGTAATTTCCTAGGTAGAATCGCTACTCAAGGTATGGAGCAAACCGCTCGTGGTGAAATAAATTATGGAGGTGAAAAGTTAGCGGTTTCCGCAAGTTTTGGTTATCGAAATTTTGGTGATTTAGTTGGTGGAAAACTCACGGGCCGCCAATCACCTTCAGGTTATGACGAACAAATGGGGAATTTCAAAGCCAAACTGAAACTCGGAAAGGGAATTTTGGTGTTAGCAAACCAATATTTTGAAGCAAAAGATGTACCCGTCTATCATAAAGTAGTACTGGAAAATTTTGCAATTAATGAATTTCAACTTCAAAGACGAAATCTTTCTTATGCGAAGTTTAACCAAAAAAACAATTCAAAAATCTTTAATGAAGTTTCATTAATTGGCTCATTACAAATGACTTATGAAGGTAGGAATAGCCAAAAGAATGGTTCAACAAGGTTGATTCAAGAAACCGATAAAGTTTATACCAAAGGGTTGACTACTAATATTTTCTCTGAATTTTCGGAGAAATGGACGGTTAATTCTGGCATTGAAATTTACCATGATTTGGTAAGAAGCTCGAAAGTAGATAGACCCGCTTCTATTACTTCTTCAGAAGCACCAAAAAATTTGCGTGGTCTCTACCCCGATAATTCTACTTTTTTAAATTATTCACTTTATTCTTTACATCAGTTTATACAAAATCATTGGCAGTTTTCGGCTGGTCTTCGTTATAATGGTTTTTCGATTATTGTTCCCGATGAAACTATCGGTAAAACAAACTTAACACCACAAACACTCGTAAAAAATTTTTCAATTTCTTATTTAATTGGTTCAAAATCAAATATTTATGCCTCATACAATGCAGGTTTTCGCACGCCAAATGTCGATGATTTAGGTACGCTTGGCATCGTAGATTTTCGATATGAGTTGCCCACAAATAATTTGAAACCCGAAAAATCGAATAATTATGAAATAGGGTACAAATTTAGAAGTAATCGTTTTTCGGCGGCTACTGCTTTTTATTACAGCGATTTGCGTGATTTAATTGCCAGAGTAAAAGTACCCAATCAAGTAATTAATACATACAGTGTTTATCGAAAAGAAAATATCGAAAAAGCTTACATCAAAGGCATCGAAGCTGAGTTTGAAGCACTAATGAGCAAAGACTTGAAAACCTACGGCGGCATTTCATACACCTATGGACAAAATATTACGAAAAATGAACCGATGCGACGTATTCCGCCACTCAATGGTCGTTTGGGTTTAGAATTTCGCAAAAATAGCTTTTTTATTCGTCCCGAACTGTTGTTTGCTTCCAAGCAAGAACGTCTTGCACAAGGAGACAAAGACGATAATCGGATCGGTAAAAATGGAACAGCCGCTTGGCAAATTGTGAATATTTACGGAGGATACGAATATAAATGGTTGAATATCAATCTTTCTGCTCAAAACCTTACAAATAAAGATTACCGCACACACGGCTCAGGAATCAATGGCGTAGGTCGTAGTTTATGGCTGACTTTGCATTTTGAAATCTGAATTTCTGGTTGAGGTTGCAAACTTCGTCCAACAATAACTTAATTTTTAACTAGATAACTCTAATTTTTTCATCAAAAAACCAATGAAGAAACTTTTACTGTTAGTGACTATTCCGTTTGTTATGCAAGCCCAAGTAGTCATTGAAGCCCCTGCAGGAAATATCCCTGCAAAAATAGATAAAGCAGGCAAAACGGTTATTCCCAATGGTCGTATTATTACGCCTCGTGGCGTGCAGATTTCAACAGCTCCACATCCATATGGTTTGGTTTTGAGTCCTGATGGAAACACGGCGATTACCGCCAATTCGGGTATTCGCCCATTTTCTATTTCTATTATTAAAAATATACTTTCTGCCAACCCTGAAACGATTCAAGTTCCCGAAGGGGCAAAAAATAACGAAGGTATTTTAGAAGCTTGCTTTATGGGTTTAGCCATTAGCCCTGATAACCAAACAGTTTATGTATCAGGTGGTGCATCGAACAAAATTTTCAAATATGATGTCAATACCGGTAAACCAAAGGGCTCAATCAATTGTGCAGTAAAGGCTAATGGTCAAGACTTTAGGCACGGATATTTGGGCGATATGGTTATGACTAAAGATGGCAAGACGATTTATGTAGTTGACCAAATAGGTTTCCGAATTGCCGTAATTGATATTGCTAGCGAGAAAATCATCCAAAATATTCCTACGGGGCGTTATCCTTTTGGAATTACACTTACACCCGACGAAAAAAATGTGATAGTTGCCAATGTAGGTGTTTTTGAATACAAAAGATTTACTGATTTAGACCCCAAAAATATCAAAGGAACTGCTCATAAATTTCCTTCAACGAAATACGGTTCAAAGGAAATGTTAGAAGGTGACGCTGCCAATGGAATTCCCGCTCTTGGTGACCCAAATGCCCCCGAATCCTTTTCAGTTTGGATTTACCCAACTCAATCTACTCAACCAAATGCAAAGATAAAAACTGGTTTTTTAGTCGGACAAATGATTGAAGATTTTCCTGCGGTTGGTGGTAGCAGTCCAAACTCGGTTGTAGCTACAAACGACTATGTTTTTGTAAGTAACGGCAATAATGATTGTATTTCGGTGATTGATATTAAGGCAGGAAAAGTACTAAAAAATATTCCTCTTGCAATAGATAAACGTTTAGGGAATTTGAGAGGAGTTATTCCTTTCGGCATCACGCTTTCGCCCGACCAAAAACGCCTTTTTGTTGCTGAATCGGGTATAAATGCAGTTGCGGTAATTGATGTATCCAGCCTCGAGGTTATTGGGCATATTCCGACTGGTTGGTTTCCTTCAAAATTAAAAGTGAGTAATGATGGCAAGAAACTTATCGTTGCTAATGCAAAAGGCTTTGGAAGTGGACCAAATGCTGGTAAAAACTTTAAAATGGGAGCCGAAGGTAGTTATATTGGTGGGTTAATGAAGGGTTTAGTTTCAGTAATTGATATTCCAGCTGATGAACAATTAAAGGCTGAAACACAGGTAGTTATTCAAAATAATTTTAAATTTACCGAACCACGAAAAGGAAAAAATCCTATTCCTTCAACCAATAAAAAGCCGTCGGATGAAATCAAATACATTGTATTTATTGCAAAAGAAAATCGTACTTATGATGAAGTTTTTGGGCAAAATAAAAATGGTGATGGCGACTCTACTTTAGCTCGTTTTGGGAATGGAGTAAAAGTTATCAATCGAAAAGGTACAAAAGTAATTCCTGATGCCAGAGTGATGCCAAACCATGCTGCTTTGGCAAAGAGATTTGCAATAAGCGATAATTTCTTCTGTGATTCTGATGTTTCGGCTGATGGCCACCGTTGGCTCGTAAATACTTATCCCAATGAATGGTGCGAAACCGAAACGGCGGCATCTTACGGCGGAAAACTTTCGCAACGAGATACCTCAAATGCTCCAGGGAATTTAGCCATTTATGGTTCAGCAGGCTCAATTTATCCCGAAGACTATAACGAGGGAGGTAGCATGTGGGAACATCTCGACCGTAACAAAATCGACTTTTATAATTTTGGTTTTGGAGTTGAAATGGCTGGAGCTTTTAGTGATAGCACGATGAAATACATTGGCGAACTTTATACTGTTAATTACCCCCTCCCCGCTCCTCTTATTGATAAATCATCAAAGACTTTTCCAACCTATAATATGGCCATTCCTGACCAATTTAGAGCCGATTTGTTTATGAAAGAATTTAACGAGCGTTGGTCAAAAGGGAATTTGCCTTCGGTAATTACGCTTATGTTACCCAACGACCACGGTACGGGCGAGCGTCCGCACGCAGGTTATCCATTTCAGGCGAGTTACATGGCTGATAACGATTTAGCAGTTGGTCGTACGATTGAATTTTTATCAAAAACGCCTTACTGGAAAAACATGGCGATTTTTATTACCGAAGATGACCCTCAAGGTGGCGTTGACCACGTAGATGCCCACCGTAGTATCTTAATGGTGGCTTCGCCCTACACCAAAAAAGATTACGTGAGTAAAGTTCATTACAGTTTTGGTAGTATTTTCAAGACTTTTTGGCATATTTTAGGTATTCCGTACTTAAATCAGTATGATGCTGGAGCAACCGATATGGCCGATATTTTTACGGATAAACCAGATTTTTCGCCCTATAATGCTGTGCAATCCGACCTCCGAATTTTCGACCCAGAAAAAGCATTAACGCCTTTCGATGAAAAGTTTGATTGGAAATTCTTTGTAAGCTCGGAAGAACTTGACCGCACAGAAACTATGCAAAAAAGACGTGATGATGATGATAAGGTAGAAAAATTGAAACAAAAATCGAAGAAGAATAAAAACAAGAAATAATAAAAATTAAGACAGCTTGGGTTTCTAGCCAAGCTATCTTAATTTCCAATCTATACGAAATCTATTTTAAATCTACTTGTAATTTGATTAGGATATGGAATTAAACGTAGATAACTGGTTTTGTATAATTTCAAATGTAGGTTGATTTTACTTTGATGATAATATTGGCACCCTACTTTTCGATTGAAAAAATATTGCGGTGCTTATTTTTCTATGTCAGAATATTTTTTGTAGATAGCTCTATATCCAAACATACGTCCAATTGGGCCTACAACATTCATTAAAAACATTTGTATTCCTTGTGGGATATTGGCAAGGTAACTTTTGCTATCCAAATATTTTAAGGTTACTAACTCTTGAATTAATCCTGCTTTTCCATTTGGCATTTTTCCATCAATAGTAAGTCCAATAATATTTTCTAATAAGTAATCAAAGTCCAATGCCGGCGAAACTGATTGCTTAAAAACAACGGTTTCTGTGTCATTATTATAATGATTGTGTGGCTTGTTTTTCGGTAAAGTAATCTTATCACCTTGTTTCAATACTTGTGTCTTACCATCAAGTAATATTGTCAATTTGCCAGAAATAACTTCAAAATGTTCCTCTTGTAGTGCGTGATAATGATTAGGAACCAATTCACCTTTCGATTTAAGAGTCATTTTTATTGTAACTCGTTGTCCATTGGTATCTTTAGCGGTTTCTAAAAACTCATAGACGTCTCCAGTGGCTGGATTGTTTAAAATCTGTCCTTTAGATGGCATATCTCTTTTATTTTTAAATTAGGGTATCTCTGAAATGATTACCGTGAAGGGTCAGGACTTCGAGCTGAGTTGATAGCTAGATCTTTATCAGTCCAAACTTCCGAATAGTAAAGTGAATACTGTGGTTTAGCCTTATTCATTCAGCTTGGGCTGAATTGCACGGATAATTGGTCTCTAAAATCAGTGCAAACGCTTATGTGAGTATAGTAGAAAACCCAGTATTCGCGTTTGTCCAAAGACCAACATTAAATTATTCTTTCTCCAAAATCAAGGTAAGCCACTGTAATTCTTCTCAGTTATTTAGGTTTAAAAAACTGAAATCTAAGCAAGATTTGAAAATAACAGCCTAACCGTTGCCAAAAGGCATTACTAATTTTGAATACATAACTGCTGTTTGTAGCTTCTTACGTTTTCTGAAATTTGTCTTTAAACTTCAAAAATGGTTTTTCAATGCAGTAATACGAGAATAAAGCAGCACTGATGAAAAACAATATATTTAAAGGGAAAGATGATGCCCAAGATAAGCTACTACCACTAATAAAAAGTTGTTGCCAAAGATAAATGCTATACGAGAGTAGCCCAATATAGTCAAGCACTTTGGTGTTGAGTAACTTAAACCAAATTCCTTTATGACCGTAGATAGAATATAGAAGAACAACCCCAATACAGATATTTGCAAATGTTCCGTAACGTGAGCCAAAAGGAATTATTATAAAGTCTAAATTCAGATTTAATCTTTCTCCAATTCCAGGTAAAAATCCAATTACAAAAAGTATTACGAGTGATAAGTAAAACCAAGTTTTAAAATGTTTATCCAATAAATTTAGTAAACTGTCTTTGTAAAAAGCAATCACACAGCCAATTACTAATGCATCAATTCTTTTGAAAATTGTGTAATCGTTTATCCAAGAAACTGGATAGAAATGAACTAAAACTTTGATAACAGGAACAATTAGTATGAGAAAAAGGGATGCACGTTTTCTTATCTTGTCGCCAAATGTAAATATGAGTGGAAACATCAGATAAAAATGTTCTTCTATACTCAATGACCAACCGTGTGAAGTAAACCAATCTGAAGACCAATTAAAATATTTTGTGTATGTGACAGCCGTAAGCCAAGACTCATTATTGATATAAATAACATTAGTTAATTGCAAAATCAATAAAACAAGTAGATAGAAATAATATGCAGGAAATATTCTTAATGTACGTCTGATATAAAAGTTTTTCAGTGAAACTGTTTTTGTTTTTTCTTCTTCAACGATGAGTAAGGTCGTAATTAAGAAACCAGAAATAACAAAAAACATATTGACACCTAATTGTCCATCTGAAAAGAAAATATAAAAAGGTTTTAGTGCGTTTGGTAGCTTGTCTAAAAGTAGATGATACTCTATTTCTAAGTGGCGAAAAATTACTAATAAGATACTGATTGCTCTCAGCCCATTTAGACTTGGTAATTTGAATTTAGTGACCTCTTTATTTAATGCCATTTTATACTTTCGTTTAGGACAACAAAGCCTAAACGGCTTGTCAGTTATCCGTTGATTTACAGCAGTCCATTAGCCTTCCTGCCAACGTGTTAATTAATGCAAGTTAATATTTTTTAGACCATTTCAACTAATTCCCTTCAAAATATTTTGTAAACAAAAATTAGCCAACTTTTTAACCTTGAAACAATACCCATACAAACAAAATAATTATCATACTTATGGTCGAATAAATTTGTTTTTGTGGTTTGGCTTTCAAAATCAATTTGAGACTGCCACCTTACTTTGCTTGCCATCAGCCTCGTGTCCCCACTCTGTGTTGGATAATTATGTTCAAAAATATAAAACGATACAAAACTTTTGTATCTTCAAGTGTAAGATTCAATTTTAAGGTAATTATGCAAATTCCACCCTTCGACATATTAAAAGACATAATAAAGCATTATCTATTTTTAGAGAGTAATGGATTTGAACCACAAACTCTGCGGCTTTTTTCTGATGGGAATACTGGTATAGTTTTTAATTCCAATAATAATTTATCGCTTGAATTTGACAAAAATATCTTGCCAAGCTCCTTCCTATACGGCCAAATTACACAATTTAAAGATATTCAATCTTCAAAAAATCTATCTTTGATAATTGTTGTTTTCCAGCCAACGGGAATTAAAAAATTATTGGGAATTCCTGCTTTTGAAATTAAAGATAAAATTATCTCTTTAGAGCATATTTTTAATAAGGAAAGTAATCTGATTGAAGAGAGATTGAAGGAGGCTAAATCTATCAATGATAAATTGAATATTCTAAATATATTTTTTACTAGAATTGCTTTAAAAGTTTTAAAAGGGAAAGAAGATTTAGTAACTGAATCAGTTAATTTCATTCGTAAAAGCAAAGGACAAATTTCTAGTAATCAACTTGAAAAGTTTACGGGCTATAGCCAGCGACATATTGAAAGATTGTTTTTAGATTCTGTGGGTATTAGCCCAAAGCATTTTGCAAATATCTTAAAACTGCATAATTTTTTGCAACAGCTTAAAAATAAAAAAAGCAACACAAACTTGATTGAATTAGACTATCAAGTAGGATATTCTGATCAATCACATTTGATTAAAGAATTTAAAAAAATTACTGGATTTACGCCTACTTCCTACCAAAACAATGTAAATAAATTAGCTATAAACTTTGTCACTATATCTAAAATGTAGAATGTCGGTTTTGTACAATTTATCTTCAAGTCTATAAAATAATTTTGTCCCAGATTTTTTAATTCAACAAAATATTATGGTCAATTTGAAAATTTCAACAGCTCAATTTGAAGCAAAAGACGGAGACAAAGTATACAATTTATCTGTTATTGAAAAGCTCACTAAAAAGGCCTCAGAAGAAGGGGCAAATGTGATTGCATTTCACGAGTGTTCTATCACTGGATACACTTTTGCAAGGAATTTAGACAAGAAACAAATGCTTGACTTAGCAGAGTTGGTGCCTAGTGGAGAAAGTACTAATGAATTAATTAAAATTGCGGCCAAGTACAACATGATTATTTTGGCCGGACTTTTTGAAAAAGATGAAAATGATAAACTCTACAAACCTTACGTCTGTGTAGATGGAAATGGCTTAATTGCAAAACACCGAAAAATTCATCCATTCATAAACCCACATGTGAACGCAGGTGAAAGCTATACTATTTTTGATATTCATGGTTGGAAATGTGGTATCTTAATTTGTTACGATAACAATATTATTGAAAATGTACGTGCCACTAAACTATTAGGTGCTGATATTATTTTTATGCCTCATGTAACAATGTGTACTCCTTCTACTCGACCAGGTGCTGGTTTTGTTAGTCCTGACCTTTGGAAAAACAGAGAAGCAGATCCGACGTCTCTAAGATTGGAATTTGATGGTATGAAAGGGAGAGCTTGGTTAATGAAATGGCTTCCATCAAGAGCTTATGACAATGCTGTGTATGTTATCTTTTCGAATGCAATTGGTATGGATCATGATCAATTAAAACCTGGGTTGTCTATGATAATTGACCCTTTTGGAGATATAATTGCTGAATGCCGCAGTTTTGATGATAGTTTTGTTACGGCTACTGTTACACCTGATAAGCTTATTCAAGCAGGCGGAAATCGTTATATGAAAGCAAGGCGTCCTGAATTGTATAGAGATATTCTTGGACAACATCATACTTCTGAGCAAAAAGTTGTTTGGCTAAATATAGACGAAAAAGAGTAGATCTGTAGTTTATATGGTATTGCCAGTAATACCTACCTTTTTAAATCCTACTTAAGGGCAATACCTAAACCAACCAATATTAATTTCTTAGAAAGGAATAAAAACCTTACTGTACTACAGGGTATTTAAACTCGTCAAGACTAGATTGCAAACACAAGTATTGAAATATAGTTTTGTTTCATTGACGGTAACAAACATTTTTTAATCGTACCTTCACTCATTTGTATTTGAGAAACTTACTTTGTTTTAATATATCCTACAAAATTTATTTAGAATCAATGTTGTGGATTAATCAAGGCTTTTTTATTTGTTCAATGATTCTTTTCAATTCTTCGTTTTCATTGACGTAGTGTTGCAATTGTCCTTTCAGATATGCCACCTGCGAAAGTAAGGCATCAACGGTACGGTCTTCTTCGTTCCAAGGAGCAGCTTCATTGAGATTTTTGGCTTGGTTTGCATAACCACGACAAGTTGATGAACAGTATTTCGCAGTAGAACGATTAGCGAAATAAACAGTTCCGCAATACAAACAAGTTTTTTCAAAAACTTTTGCGTTATATTTGAATTTACTTCTATCGAGTGTAGGCATAAAATCTATTTATTGGTGCAATATACACATTTATTGAAATTAAAACGAAATAATACCGATATAATTTCAAAAAATACAGACAATTTATATTCTCACTTCAAACTTTTCATACAATAATTGGAATTCTGTACTAAATCGTTTTTCAAACCATTCTAAAAAAAATGCCCCAAAACTTCCTCCCATTTTAAAATTATAGAGCAATTCCTCTTTACTTCCTATATCTATCCCCTCAATATCTGTTTCGTAATTATCAAATGCCAATTCAACAATAAACGGAGTATTGGGTTGCTCACGAAGCCTTCTAAATTCATCCAAAAAAATCAAGTTAAGGTTTATATGTTCGTTGAATAAAGTTTCGATCAGATTAAATTTAGCTTCATCTAAAGACTTTATATTTTGTTTTAGTAAATCTTCTTTTTGGGTTTTCAAAAGTTTAATTTCTTGTTCCTCTTTTAACCTCTGACTTTGAATTTCTTTAATATTCTTTTCCTCCTGAATTGGGTCAAATAGATTTGTTTCTCCCATCATCTTTTGTAGAAGCCCCATCGGATTCCTAATCTCCTTACCTTTTTCTATTTGATTTAATACAAAATTAATTCGTCCTTGTATGTGTTCAACTGAATACTTTTCTACCCATTTCTCAATCGTTGATTTATTAGCTCCTTTAAATTTCTTTACTACTTTAAAAATCTCATTTACTATTAAATCTTCATCCGTCACACTTGAATGTATCTCTAATTCTTTTGCGTCATCTCGCGTATTTATGATATCTACATTTTTCGAAATAAAAAATATGATTTCATAAATTGATTTCCCCCTTTTTACTTCTTGAAAAGTAAATTTTATATCTGTGTATTTTTCTAAATCTTCTTGTGCTTTTAAGATTACTCTTTTTTTAAGATTTGCATAAAGGGAATATTTATCGTCAATGTCAAGCATTACTTTTAATTCTTCGATCGTTAACTTTCTTTTACCTATTGTTTCGTACTGCTTAAGTAATTCATAGATTCTGATCGAAAATGAGCTTGGTAGTTTTAAAACATTGCGAGCATCGTACATTAAAAATTTATTCTGAAGCTGTAGAAGATATGGCTTCATATCTGGATGAAAATCTATCTCTATGTATTTTCCTTGTCGATTATCCAAGAAACTCTTCACCCCAGAAGCGATATGCGTAAATAATTCCATTGCTTCTCCTTGGGGAGAAAGCATCGGTATTCTTATTTCGCGACTTGCCAACTTTTCGGCCCCACTTTTTAATTCTTCGTACGAACGATTATTTTTTTCTAAATCAAATTCAGAAATTATGTCTTTAAGATAAATTCGATATCGTTTAAAATCTTCATCATTGGGCTGTATCATCGTGAGCATTTTTACAAAAATTCTCATTTCCCAAATATCAAATCTATAACGACCTTCAACAAGGTTGTTTGATTTACGAATAAACTTTATTCCTCTTGCCTTTACATTTTCAGTCATATTTACAATCAATGTCTAACAAATATAGATTATATTTACTATTCCGCCAAATGTAATATTAGATTATATTTCCGTTATTTGTAATAGATAGTCCGTTTTTTGTAATACTTATTCCGCTTTTTGTAATAATACTTTCCGTTATTTGTAATAGATAGTCCGTTTTTTGTAATACTTACTCCGCTTTTTGTAATAATAAATCTTACAAATACCTTTAAATCAAGTAGTTATGACTCTCTAAAATACATAAAAGAAATAAAATATATATAAACATATCAAACACGTATGGATGGTGTTGTATTAAATTTTCGTTCTTTTAAAATTAATGTTTTAGCAATTATTATCTAAAACGGAAATCAAATATAAGCTTTGGTACTATTACAAATAACGGATTGAGTAGCTCATAATAGCTTTTTATTTTAAAATTAAGCACTCAATTATTACAAATAACGGAAAAAATAGTAGTTGTCGCTTTTGTTTGGATTTTTATGAAGACTAAACTATTACAAATAACGGACTATAAATGCTATTCGGTCGTCTCAAATTATAGTAAATCCGTTTTTTGTAATAGTTCGAAGTTTATAGTGTAAGGTAGTAATGTAATTTTGATATTGACTAGAAAAGGAAGTAGCCACCCTCCTACTCTATTTTAATATTTTGAGTGTTTCTTTAGCAGTCTTGATTAGTTCTTCTAAATCTGACTTTTTTTGAGTCTTCGAGAACTTTTTTAAAAGTGCCGAAATCTCATCTAATTTTTCTTTGATTGGAATAACTTCTTTTGTATGTGAGTTGGTTAAAGTTAAGTTTTCAATCTCAGCAATATCTCCAATTAGATTATCGGAATGGTAATTTTTACCAATTTCTTGAATAGCTGATTTATCAATTTTAATGGTTCCATCCAAAATTTGGTTTCTTAAACTTGATTCTAATTTTTCAAGACCTTTGGCAAATTCAGCGTCTCTTTTAATAGTTTTTGGATTTACTTTATACTCTTCTGCAAGCCTTTCAGCCGTCGAAAGTTTCGAAGGGACATTTTGTCCCTTCGGGGGGACATTGACAAAATCTTCTTCATTTTTTCCCGAAAGGACATTTTGTCCCTTCGATAGATTTTCAGTTTTATTTGCCTTTTCGTTGTTGTATCTCAAACCTCTAAAATATGCAATTTGAGTTGGGGAAAGATTGCGTCTACCTAACTGTAAATTTATCATATAATCCTTGGCTTCTTTGATAGAATCAAAAGACAGTTGATATATTTCGAAAGGGAGATTGTGTGCAGAGCAAACCTTAAAACGATTATGACCATCAATTAAAACGTAGGCAATTTCATCAGAATTACTCGCCGTAATTCCCAAACTTTGTTTTGGTGTTTGCCAAAGTTGTAGTGGGGTTTGGCAGCCATGTGTTAGAATATTAGTTTCGAGTTGAGCATATTCTTCTGAAGACAAAGGTGGTATGAGGCTTCGAAGCTCATCTATTATAACAATATTTTTCTTGATGTTATCAGCTTGCAAAATATTACTCGAAAGAGCTTGTTTGGTCTTCGTTGCTAAAATATCTTTTATGTTAGTTTTCATCGTGAATTATTTTACAATTTGAAGATAGGCTATATATTCATCGCAGAAATCTTTATAGCATTTAGCTGCCTCAGAACCATCCGCAAATTTGGCAATGGCATTTTGTGCGATTTGTGATTTTTGAAAATCAATCAAGTGTTTAATTTCTGATTCAAAAATCTTCACGTTAGTCACTTCCTCTTTCACGTGTGCTTTTATTCCATCATGTACTGTATTTCGTTTGACCATTGTGAAAACAATACCATCGATAACAAGTGTAGCATTGAGGTCACGGCGTACTTCTGAAATTTTTCCCCAAATTGAATTTAGACCTTTAACTGCCGACATTTCGGGTAGTAGCGTTATTAGGCAACTCGAAGAGGCAGTTAGTGCCGAGATGGTTAGTTTATTGAGCGATGGTGGACAGTCTATAATAATATAATCGTAGTTTTCGAGTAAATGTGCCATTCGATTTTTTAGGCGAAACTCACCGCCGGTTAGTTCATGAAAACGCATTTCAACATTCGCCAACTCGATGTCCGATGGGGCTAAATCGAGATTTTGTTCTATTTGTACAACCGGAAAAGGAGCGTTATCAAGTAAGGCATCGGCTACTTGTACTTCTGGTAAGTCTATTCCAAGCACTTGGCTCAGATTCCCTTGTGGGTCAAGGTCAATCAGTAATACCTTGAAACCTCGGTTGGCTAATGCTTCCCCAAGGGAAACTGTTGTGGTAGTTTTTCCGACGCCACCTTTGTGGTTCACAACAGAAATAATGCGTGCTTTTTGGTATAGGGTAGGAGAGTAGCCATATTTAGAAAGAATGGGTAACAGTTGGTCTAAATGTTTCTCAGGTATGGCTCTTCCTTCATTTAAGGCTCTGGTAATTGTTTGGCGAGGAATATCTGCTTCTTTTTCAAGTGTACTAACTGATAGAGCTGGGTTATGTCTGATAAATTTCAGAATTTGGGTTTGGTTACTCATAAGTAGCGTCTTTTAATTTTACCCAAATATAATATTTTTTGGTAAAATTATACCCAAAAATTAGATATTTTATTCTGATAAATTCCTATCTTAAAAAAGAAGACGGAACTTGTCTTTTATAAAAAGACGAACTGATTAAATAGTTAACTATTTAATCAGTATAATAAAGCATAATGTAATTGATAATTCTGTTGTGAAATTTATTAAATTGGAATAATAATGGCGAAGTCCTTTATAAATCAGACAAAAAGTCTTGCCAGAATTTTATCAAAAAATGAAAGAAAAATTTAATATTTAATGGGGGTAGCATACGTATCTATTAAAACCAAATTATTTTGAATTAGGAGGTAGAGAAACGATACTAAGCCAAAAATCAGCAATTTTCATAACGGTTGTTATGAAGTCGTTGACTTCAAATGGCTTCGTAATATAACAATTGGCATAACCCTTGTAAGCTTTCTCAATATCAATTTCTGAAGATGAGGTGGTGAGCATAATTACAGGAATTTGTTTGAGTGACTCTGTATTTTTTATAAAACTTAGCACTTCATGACCATTTCGCTTGGGTAAATTAACATCCAGTAAAATCAAATCTGGTAAATCTTCCGCAGCATATTTACCAGATTGCATTAGAAAATCAATCGCTTCATTCCCATCTTTGATAACACTAACTTTGTTACTAATTCTTCCTTCCTCTAAAGCATCCATAGTGAGTAAAATATCGCCTTCGTTATCTTCCACTAAAAGTATATGAATGGGTTTCATCAATGTATTTCCTGTTTTGGTATTGTAAAATAAAATGTACTTCCTTTGTTTGGCTCAGATTCGAGCCAAATTCTACCGCCTAAATTTTCAATTATTTTTTTTGTAATGGCCAGACCTATGCCCGTTCCTGAATAGTCATTTTTGTTGTGTAATCGTTGGAAAATAATAAAAATCTTGTCAAAATATTGTGAATCAATACCTATACCATTGTCTTTTATTGCTATCATCCACTCATTGTTCACTGATTCAACAGTGATTTTTATTTGGGGTACCACACGCTCCTCTGTACTTACGTATTTTAAGCTATTGGAAATTAAGTTTTGAAACACCTGACGCATCGAACTTTTGGAAGCCTTGACCGTTGGAAGTGTATCTAAATGAATAATCGCTTTTTTCTCTTGGATTTGCTTTCTATAAAGAATAAGGATATCATTCACCAAATCATTTAGATTTACCAATTCTTGCTTATCTTCCATTCTTCCGACCCTTGAAAACTCAAGCAAATCTAGAATAATTTGTCTCATTCTTTTGGCACCATCAACAGCAAAGTAAATATACTGCTTACCTTTTTCATCAATCACATCTTTATATTTCCTTTCGATTTGCGACAAAAAGCTGGTAATCATTCGCAGAGGCTCTTGCAAATCATGCGAGGCAACATAGGCGAACTGTTCAAGTTCTGCATTGGAAATAACCAGTTGTTGAACTTTTTTTTGTAGTTCATTATTAACAGCCTCTAATTTTTGCTCAGCTAGTTTTCGTTCGGTGATATCTCTTCCGATACCCAAAAGTCCCATGATATTTTTGTTATCATCATAAACAGGAACCTTTGAGGTAAGGTACCACGATAATTGCCCTTCATTACTGATAAAAGAGTCTTCATAGTCAATAAGTGCTTTTCCTGAATTTAAAACTTCCAAATCTTGTTCATAACCAAGACAAGATGGTTTATAAGGATAAATTTCAGTATCTGTTTTACTCAAAACTTCCTCTTCACTAGAAACCCCCTGCAAGCGTAAATCAACTTTGTTGCTGATCACTTTACGAGCATTGGTGTCTTTGAAATAAATAGAATCTGGCAAATTATCTATCAAGGTTCTTAGAAGTTTCCTTTCTGATTTTATTTTCTGTTCATTCAGTTTTCTTTCGGTAATATCTCTAATAAAAACAGTTAGCCCATTTTCAGAAGGGAAAGCATTCGCTTCAAACCATTGTTCTGAAATAGTAAGATATTCTTCAAATCTTACTACGACATTTTCATCAACTGCTCTTTTATATTCGAAGTAAAATCTTGTTTCAACTAAATCTGGGAAATACTCCCACAGATTTTTGCCAATGATATCAGTCCTATTAACCTCAGTTAACACTTCCATTTCTTTATTCCAATAGGTAACTACCCAATTTTTATCCATAGAATAAAAACCGTCTCGGATACTTTCGAGGGTCGTTATTACCTTATTGTTAGCTTCTATTAAATCACGTTCGTAATTCACTTTTTCAGTAATATCACGTGCGATGGCAATCCAATGCGTAAACCACCCCTTTTCATTGGCTACTGGAGTTAATGTGAAATTCACCCAAAACTCTTCTCCATTTTTTTTGTAATTAATAGAAGTTCCTTCACAAGACTCCCATTTTTGTAATGCTTGACTTAACTTAGCTAATTCTTTGGCGTCCGTCTTTGGACCTTGTAGTATACTAGGAGTGTTTCCAATAATTTCCTCCACTTCATAACCAGTCATTTTCGTAAAGGCCTTATTAGCATACATGATTTTAGGACCTGGCTCATCAAATGGTTCTGGTTCGGTAATTAGAATCGCATCATTTGAATTAATAACAACTGATTCGAATAATTTTAACTGTTGTTCTCTTTCATTACGTTCGGTAATATCCTGCATTGCCCCAACCATTCGAATAGCTTTTCCGGTATTGTCTCTCAGAATAAAGCCTTTATCTAATACATAAGCATATTTTCCATCTGCTTTTTGGTAACAATATTCATCCTTCCAATTGATGGCATCACTCTCAATGGCTGCGTGAATACCATTCAAAACTCTATTAGCATCATCGGGGTGTAGATAAACACTCCAAGAATCAATAGATGATAAATTACTTTCACTATGACCAAATATTTTTTCAAAACTTCCTCCTCTAAAAAACGAATTACTCACTAAATCCCAATCCCAAATGGCATCAGAAGTAGCTTGTGTTACAAGGTTATAACGCTCATTGCTCAAAATGAGATTATTTTTGGCTTTTACTCGCTCTGTATCATCTACTACAGTTTTGATTAAAAAATTTTGCTCATAGATAGGAATGTTTTTGGCTCTTATTATTCTTTTTTCACCACTTTTAGTTGTAATTTGAATATCCTCCCAGCTAGTTCGCCCCCCTTTCGCATCTTCGACAAATTGTTCAAACGCTTCTGCACCAAGCTTTACGTCACCGTAAATCTTACCAAAAAACTCAGGTGTATCACTCATCTCCTCCTTTGGCCAACCATATATTTCCTCAAATTGTTTATTCATCAATGTATTTTTACCAGTATCCATGTTTGATACTGCAATCCCAATTGGCAGATTTTGAAAAGCAGTTTCAATGAAAAAATTACGTTCATTTAAAGCAATTTGTGCTTTTTTCTGTTCACTGATATCTTGCAATGTTCCCTCAAGAAAAATGATATTTTCATGGCTATCTTTTACAGCTTTGCCTTTGATGTGCACCCATTTGATCACTTCGGTTTTAGGAGTAATTCTAATTTGAATATCGATCTCATTTTTATCTATAAAAACTGCATTTTCAGCTTCTAGATATATTTTTTTATCATCTTCATGTATAAGTTTAAGCCATGAATCGTAATTCAAAGGGGATGTTTCCTGAAGCCCCAAAACATTAAATATTTCTTCGGAAGTAGAAAATTGTCTATCAATATTTAATTGCCAATAAGCTAATTTAGCAATTACGGTAGCGGTTCTCAGTTTTGCTTCTTTATCTTTAAGCTCTTGGAGTGCCTTTTCTCTTTTTGTCACATCATTGATTTGGACCAGCACTACTTTATTGCCTTGTAACTCAGCCAAATGGCCTACTGTTTCCACAACCATTATTTCGCCACTTTTCTTGAGGTGTTTAACCTTGGTACGAAGAATTTTACCAAATGCCTCCTCACTACTCGTCTTTTCTTTTAAAAAGGGAAGTTCTTCTGCTGGACGTATATCTTTTAATGTTAAGCGTAAAAACTCTTCTCTCTCATAGCCATATAGATATAATGCTTCGATATTACAATCAATTAATTGTAATGTCTTAAAGTCAAAAATAAACATGGGTGCAGGATTATTCTCAAAAAGATATTTGTATCGATTCAAAGAATCATTCAAGCGAGTTTCATTTGCTTTTTTCTCAGTAATATCTTTAGCAGTACAGTATAATACTCCTTCTTCATTTTCTTTTCTAATAGACCCCAAAACATCAATCACTCTACCATCTTTATGTACATAGCGGTTTTCAAGAATGCAAGTATTATTTATACTATCCAATTTATTTACCATCTCTATTGACTTGGGTAAATCTTCTGGATAAATAAAATCAAAGCAAGATTTTCCGATAAGTTCTTCTGGGTGATAGCCTAATAGGTTATATGCTGCGGCGTTGACATTGGTAAATATACCCTTATTGTCAATGGTGCAAATGACATCTAAGGATAAAGACATGATATTATTGAGCGTGTGGAGTATTTTCTCTTGGGCTCTTTCGGCTTTAACTTTTTCAGTAACGATTTTTGAATGAACCAAAAAACCTGTTTGTATGGCATCATCATTAAAAATTGGATAGATGGTTACCTCATAAATTTGTAACTCATCTTTTAATGCTTCTTCGCACAAAAATGTTATTCTTTTTCCCTCCGATGCTTTTGCAAGGTTTTCCCGTAGGCATACACTTTTTTCAATGGCAAAATTTTCAATCAAGCTCATTCCTTTATGTGGAGTCTGACCGATTAGTGACATGGAAGCTTCAACCATTGCCTTATTGAACGTGATTAGGTTTAAATCCATATCCAATGAATATACAACATCAGACATGTTATCAACTAAGGCTCTGTATTCTGCTCGCTGTTCTTCTTCTTTCTTTTTAAGTTGCTTTTGCTGAGTGATATTTTTTGATAAAATTGTAACACCTATCAATCGTTTTTTTTCATTGAAAATGGGGTTAACAGCTACATTGAACACGAGCATTTCGTTGTTGAACATAAATTCATCTTCAAAAACGTACCTTCCCTGTTTGATTATTTTTTTTAAAAGATGTGTGTATTTCTCCCTTTTAACCTCGCTAAAATGTTTTAGAATATTCATACCAGGTTCTAAGTTTACCCCTTTTAAAGCAAACATCAGATTGGATAAAGCAGAGTTAAAGGTAATCAGATTAAAATTCAAATCAATTGAATAAATGAGGTCTGGTGTATTTTCTATGAGAGCATTAAAGTGAGCCTCTAGTTCTTTTTGTTTATTGTTTATCTCTATTAATGACTCTTTGGTATATTTTTTCAATAACTCTAATTCGTTCTTCCCATTTTCTTGGTTAGTTCTATTGATAAACTTATACGATTGAATAATAAGTTTAATCTCTTTATGTTCATCTAAGATGGGAATATTTTCTAGTTCAATCGCTTGTTCGGAGATAGTTTTTGCAAGTATTGTTTGTGTTTGCTTGGTAGTAATCACTTGATGTAATGATTGCTCCAATGTAGTAAAGTCTAGCT
Source organism: Emticicia oligotrophica DSM 17448 (assembly GCF_000263195.1). Taxonomy (GTDB): domain Bacteria; phylum Bacteroidota; class Bacteroidia; order Cytophagales; family Spirosomataceae; genus Emticicia; species Emticicia oligotrophica. The sequence continues at coordinate 368 of NC_018744.1, read as the reverse complement.
TATTCTCTGTAAAATATGTATGAAGTTGCTTCCCGATTAGTTCCTTTTCGGTCTTATTTGTTTCTCTCAGGAAGGCATCATTTACGTTTTGAATTGTAAACGACGAATCAACAGAGATTAAAAGACTAGGTAATGGAAATGCGTTAAAGATGTTGTTAGTAATTGTTTGTGACATAGCTTTTTTCAATAGATTAACGTACTTTCTTCCAACAAAAAGGTTTTTTTAAATACATTTTCAGTATTTAATCAAACGTATGGATTTAGTAGTGATCTATATGATTAATAGCTTAAAAGTTTTTATTTTATCACTTTCACTCTAATCAATAGATGAAGTTATGATTGTTCCCAAATTAGGGATAAACGTGTGA
>NC_018743.1 GCF_000263195.1 Emticicia oligotrophica DSM 17448 | reverse complement strand
TTGAGTTTATTATAATCCCGAACTCACGTTATAATTAATGGTGTGAATAAAAAACATCGTTGATATTCCGACAATTGGATTGACATAAAAGACGGATTTTTTGGGTTATAGACCAAAATAAAACTTCTTTATTTATCTATTGGTGATTGGATGAAAGTTGAAAAATATTAATATTGGAAGAATATGGATTTACAGGGTTATCCAAATGGGAAATAGGTACTAGCACTTTTTACGTAGAAACAGATACATCTTATTTGAAAAATTCAAATTATCTATAGTAAGAAAAAGTGTAGGTAGCTCATATATAAAACACAAAATTGGATTGGACTCATTTTTTTATGGAAAAATAAGTTTATAGCGGAATGGCTGGGCGAGACTTTTAGGATAAAGTCTCGCCCAAGATAGCATCCATTTTGGCAGATTCTTCTTTGCTTTTTTCTATTTGATACTCGTTTGCACCTGCTTCGGCTGCTTCTTGGTAATACTTTTCTATTTTCTCTAACTCACTGTTGTTCAGTACAACCTTGGCCGCTCTACCTTATCAGCTCTATGTAAATATCTTTTTGATTGCGGTCTTCACGTTTCAAGATAAAACCATCACTCAGCCAACGCATAATCGTTTTATTACTTTCGTATAAATCGCTGTCAGGCAATGTTTTTAATTGAAGAACAATAGATTTGGCTTCGTTTTTAGTGAGTTGATTGCTTTGGTATTTACGCAGAAGATAGTTGATTAAATCTTCTTCAATCAATACTTCATCGGTGGCTCTGGCAATAGTATTGCCCAAACGATACTCGTACCCTTCTTGTTGCAGCAACTCAATAAATGCCTTTTCTAATTGTGCTTCGGTGAATTTCATAGCTATTTTTCAATTTTTATATTCCATGTGGTAGTTTGTAAGCGTTGTTTTATCTCGGTTAAGGTTGCCAACACCGCATCAGGATTGGGTAAAGTACCATAAACTAAATTCCGAAAATCTCCATTATAAACTGGTCTTAGCGATTGCCAAACATTAGCTAAATCTTTGAAAATAAGAGCCTCTGACGGATGATTTACGAGCCATTCATTATTATTTCTAAAACTGCTTACATCATCATTGGCTACTTTTAGCAACATTTCATCGAAATCGGGCGAGTGTAAAAACTCCAAAAATGCTGTTTGCTGCAATAATTGGTGTAAATCGTAGGTGTGTCTGATTTTCTTCCGTAAATCTTCGATTGGGTTTTCGCCGTAAGAGAAACGCACCAAACTCATGATTTTTTCGCAGAGTGTTCGGGTTGGGTCGAGTACTCGTACTTCAAATGGCATCAAGCCGTTGGCTTCTGCTATACCTGTTTGTCCGTTAGTAAGCATCATTTGCCCCACAAATGATTGCATCGGTCGGTACGTGAAAGGCTCATGATACCCCAACCACGTTGCTTCAAGTATAATCACATCTCTTACTTGCCCATAATTTCCAGAAAATTCTCTGTTGTAGCTATGAGCCGTTTTCCGATTCATGCCCATTTTTTTAGTAATATCATCAATTACTACTTCGGGCAAAACTTCAGACACAACTTGACTGATAGTTTTTAGCTTGGTTTTGAGTTTATTATCAGAATCGCCTTCTCGGCGTAGAACCACCAAATCAATATCTTCCGAAAATCGGTCTATCATGTCATAGCATTTTGATAGTGCCGTTCCGCCTTTAAACACTGTATCGTTGCCTATTTCGTTATGAAAAATTTTATACAAAGCATACGTAACCCAATAGTCTTTTTCTACGTAAATCGCTTTTATACCCATCTCATCGGCTGTAAACTGAACCATATCAATGTATAATTCTATGTTTTGGTGCAGTTTCATTTGATATTCCAGTTTTCAATCGTTGGCAAATCCGTTTTTTTGATGCTTATCTTATAGGTGGTAGTTGGGTTCAAACTTTTTCGTAATGTTTCTAAATCAAAAACATTTGCAAACTTATCTTCGATGATTGCACCTAACAATGCCCGAACTCTTGGTGGATATTGTAGTGCATAATTGAGTAAACCTTGAATGGCTGGTTTTTCAAAATTTACCAGTTTTCCTGCCAATATCTTAATAGCTTTTGTAGTAGAAGTATCAGCTATATTTTTTATATCTTTAATGGCATCTAAAATACCTAAAAGTTGATAGTTTTCTTCGGTTATCTCAACATACGACTTGACAGTACTTGTTTTTAGCCAACCCATTTCTATTTTCTTTCGACTTCGGTTGGTGGCTATTTTTGTTCTAAAATAATTTTGCGTAGTAAGGTTCAACTGGTTATATAATACGCCCCCTGTTATATAGCCCACCCGCTTTTTGTTTTTATATAAGAAATCATTCAAGATAGCATTATAATCTGGCCCAAGTGGCCCCATTATGGTCATTTTGGGCTTATAAAAAACACCTTTTGAAACTTTTTTTATTGTTCCTTTTTTTACCAAACGCTCCAGGGCTTTGGCGGCCGTGAAGAAATCTTCGGGGGCTATACCCAAAGCATCATACCCAAAAGGCTGACTTTCGGGTATATTTTTTATTTGTTCTCGTATTTGCTCTGCTACTTTCATGATAGCAAAGTTAATGATTAAAACACAAATGTCAAGTTTTTAATGTAAAAAACTTGACATTCATATAGCATTTACAATATTATTTTATTCTCCCACCGTTGCCAATTTAGAAAGTAGCAAGTCTTTTAATTCGCTTAGTTTTTGGTTTTCTAATGATTTTAATCTGATAGTTTCAAAAATTGGTTTAGCTACAAAATCAAACTTTTCCATCTTTTCCATACTAATTGAAGGAAGCTTATAGTCTTCAAGATACTTTTCATGAACTCTTTGTCGTCCTGATGAACCAATCATACTACTAATAGCATAATTTCTAAAGTCTTCATCTTTGGCTAAACAATATACCCAATATGAACTCACATTATTTTTGGCTCTCATTACAATAAATTCGGTAGAACCCGCAGCAACTTCATTAGTCTTTAATGTATTAACGAAGGCTGTTTTTCCATTTTCTAAGCACGGTGTAATTCGAGCAAGAAGTGTATCGCCATTTTGAAATTTTGCCCCTCCTTGATACTCTCTTTCTGCTTTGCCGTTTATACACATAGATGTTTCTGAAAGGTTTGTCATTTCAATATATGTTGACATATTTTCCTTTTCTTAGTTCAAGCTTTGGATTTGTTTCTATGTATTCTTTAAGAAAATTTGATTTACTATCATCAAAGTCCACAAACCACTGTTTATAAATCGTTTGGGCGGTTTCTTCGAGTTTTTGAATGAGCTGCTTGGTTGAGTGCTATTCGGTTTTGAATAACGTTGTATTCTTTTACAATTTCTCTTTGTTTGCTAATGGATGGAATCGGGAGCTGCATATCACAAAACGATTTCCAAGGCAAACCACCACGAACATCGGCATCTGTGTAATACCAAGCATTTCGGTCAAACTCTCTTCGTGAAAACCACATCATCAAATATTCAGGGTAAAGAACACTTGTATCTTTTATTTCAAAAACATCATAAGCAAGGCGGTATCAATCTTTAAAACAATATCGTTTTGCTTAGAGTTTTTGATGATATAGCTCCAACGAGATTCTTCATCAAGATAAAATACATTAGCCATGCCGAAGAAATCGGGCATTTCGAGGAATTTTTCTTGCTCTTTGGCTATCTCATTGCCTTGCGATGTTCTTCAAACTTATCGCTGGCAAATTTTAAAAATATGAGACCTAAAACAACGTGTTTATATTCGGCTGGCTCTACACACTCTCTCAATTTGTTGGCAGATTCTCGCAGGGTTTCTTCTATTGCTTTTTCTTTTGTCTGTTTAGCCCCATTATTTCGTATTACTCTTAGGGCGATTATAATGGATTCAATTTGATACAATATTAACCACTATTTATATAACATTAGTGAGATACTCTTTCATTAATCGAAAATAAAAAACTATATCAGTTCGTCAGCTCTCAGCCCTACCCTACTTGCTTTGGGCAGAAAATCTTGTTTGAGTTTTGTATAAACTGTAGAATATTCCTTTTGTAAATAATCAAATACATAGCTTGCAAAGCTTCCCCCCTCTCCTAAATTAAATAGAAATTGTTCTAAACTATCTTTCTCTGAATCTTTACCCCGTTTATAGTTATTGAGAGCCATTTCAGATAAGAAAAGCTTATGCTCTTGCTCATTTTCCAACCTCAGTTGATTTAAGATTGCGAGAAACAATTTACTATCCTTCGATAAAATATTTACTGTTAAATCCATTTTTGCATTATAAAACTCTGCCTTTATCTGACCTTGAGCATTTTCAATTGCTTGTTCTTGTTCTTTATTGGCTAATATTTCTTTCTCCTGCTCTCTTTTTCTTTTTTGTTCTTGTTTTACCAATTCAGTTGGGTCAAATAGGTCAGCAGTAGCTACCATCTTTTGTAAGTAGGCTCCCGTATCTTTCACTACCCCAGATTTTACCTGATTCAATGTGTATTGAACCCCCTTCTTTATTTGTTCGTATGGATATTTTTCAAACCAACTCCTTACGGTTGACTCCGCTACAAACATTTTCACTAATTCAATAATTTCAAGTACAGACTCTTCTATCTCTGGGTTAAGCTCAACAACATCATTATTTCTTTGCGTACTATTTTTGATAACAGTGAATTTCAGTCTTACAACCTTTTTCCCTTCTTTTATTTCTTCAAAGTCAAAATAAAGCTCTGAATTCTTCATCAGCTCTGTTCGAGCTTGATTAATGACCTTCAGTTTAAAATCAAAATAATTTTTGTACCTATCAGCAATTCCAAACCTTTGTTTAATCTCTTCTACATCTATCTCGAATTGTTTAAACCTTTCAAACTCCTTACAATATTCATAAAATCGCATTGCATAGATGCTTTCAAGAAAAAGCATATTCCGAATATCTAAAACAGTAAAATTTTCTTTAATCTGAAGTAAAAATGGTTTTAAGGCTTTGGGAATCTCAAAAGAAAAATAGCCTTGCTTTTTGTAGTAAATGATTGAGCTTAACAAATTTGTATCTAATCTAATATTTTCGTCCTCATAATAAATATTTCGCTGTTTAAGCTTAACCAACTCATCTTGAAGATACTTATGAATATTTTTAGAAGACCTTCCTACGAACTTTTGCAACTCTCCTACCGAAATTTGTACTTCTGAAATATCATCTTTACTTTGATCCATTGAGGCAATGATCTTCAAAAAGACCTTCATTTGTACGGTAGTTATATCATACCTTGCATTAATAATTGGGTTAGTCTTTATTATTCTGTTAGGGTCTTTCGAAATAGCCTCAATAGCTTTTTCTCTTTTTTTATCTTCCATGAAGTAAAAAGCGTTGATTTGTATGTATATACTTATCGCAAAAGTATATACATTTTGAAATATAAACACACAAAAACGACTAATATTTTTTTAAGTCGTTTTAAACCCTATAAAAGTCGTTTTAATACCCCATAAAGGTCGTTTTTAAACCCTATAAAAGTCGTTTTAAACCCCATAAAGGTCGTTTTAAACCCCATAAAAGTCGTTTTATTACTATATAAGTAATTGATTTATAGCACTTTACATCAAGCGAAAGAATATAAAGAGAAAGAAAGAAAAAAGAAAGATACAAAACAGGTCGTTGTTTTTAAAATTTTTCTTTTTAAAGAAAAGATATAGTAAAATGTATTCGTTTTTGTTTTTTGATATTCAAAGAAAGAGTTTCTAACGAAACCCCATAAAAGTCGTTATATAAAAATAGTATTTTACTTTCTAATAAAAGAGAAATGTTTTGAAAACCCTATAAAAGTCGTTTTTGTAGTTTTTTTTAATAAAAAGCGTATGTCAGTAAAACCCCATAAAAGTCGTTTTACTGTTGTAATTTGGTTTGCTTATAAAAAGTGTTTCTAAATTTTAAGAAAAATAAAGTTGCTTATCTAAAAAAATAGATTTTTATTTGTAATTACTTTAAAGCTATTCATAATGACATCGGAGCAAATAATTACTTTCTTAAAAAATAATCCTGCCTTAAATCATTCACAGTTAGAAAAAGAGGCGGGCCTACCAGCAAGTACACTTAATAAGGCAACAAAAGGTAAAATTGTACTTAATCAAAAAAATTGCAGCCTATTAGAGCCTATTTTGCGGAAATACGGTTTCAAAAATCAAACTACCAAAGCACAGGTAATTTCGATTGTGAATCATAAAGGGGGAGTTGCTAAAACTACAACCACCATAAACTTAGGAAAGGCTTTGGCATTACTTGGTAAGAAAGTACTATTGATTGACATGGATTCTCAAGGAAATACTACACAGTGTTTCAACCAGTTTTCATTCGACAAACAAATCATACATTCATTGCTTGAAAACGAGCCTTTACCAATTATTCATTTACAAGACAACTTAGATTTAGTACCATCGGATATTAAGATGTCAGAGCGAGAACAGGAGCTAATTGCCTCAGTAAGTGCCAACAGTAGATTGGCAAAAAGAATTAGCTCGGTGCGTGAAAACTACGATTATATCTTAATTGACTGCCCTCCCTCACTTGGAATACTTACCGAAAACGCTCTCGTTGCTTCAGATAGTTGTATTATTCCTTTTTTGCCAGAAGCATCTACCTACCACGGAATGAAAAAGTTGTTTGAGATTATTTATAGTATCAGGGAATACAGCAATCCAACACTGACTGTTAAGGGGATTTTATTTACGATGGTCAAACGAAATGGTCGTAATATAGAATCAGCACATCAATTGATGATTGAAAAAGTTAAGGCAGAATATAAACATTTTCGCATCTTTGATGCTATTGTCGAGAATGCCACTGCTGTGCGTCAATCGCAATTAGCTATGCAAGATTTATTTATGTATGCTCCTACTGCGTCTCCAACGCAGCAATATGCCGCTTTAGCACAAGAAATAGTTTCAATTTAATATTACAAAATACAATGGCTAAGAAAGTAGATTTTATGGCGGGCTTTAATCAGGCGACTCAGAATTTGCCTGTTTCAGCATTTTCAGAACAGGAGAAGATAAAGAAAAGCCTAATTGTTGTCGATGAACTTAAAAGATTTATTCCAGCATTGACTAAGGAGGAATTTCAGCAACTTGAAAATAATATACTCGAACATGGATGTAAAGACCCATTGACGATTTGGCTAACAACTGAGAAGATTGCTGGTATTTCAGAGATGGAAAACCCTGTTTATGTGATTTTAGATGGACATAATCGCTATGAAATTTGTAAGAATCATTTAGTAGACTTTAAGATTTCGAGTCCATTAAAGTTTGAGACAATGGATTCGGCCAAAGATTATATGATTAATCACCAGCTTGGCCGAAGAAACTTAAACCCTGAACAAATCTCATATTTTAGGGGTCTAAAATATCTTTCATTGAAGAAAGAAAAAGGTAAGTATGAGCGAGATGAGCATAATGGTAAAATTTTCCATTATGAAAACGAAGCATCAACAGAGGATAAAAATGCTAATGAAAAGCATAATGGCAAAATTTACCATTATGAAAAAACAACCACTGCACAAGACTTGGCAAAGGAATTTAATATCTCAGAAAAGACGATTAGGAATGACGCTCTTTTCGCCAAGAGTGTAGAGAACTTACCTGCTGATTTAAGAACAGAAGTATTACAAGGAAAATCACTTTTAACTAAAGCAGAAGTAATTGAGTTTGGCAAGACAGGCGAATTAAAAGCAGGGGTAGGGGAGCCCAAAAAGGCTAATCAGCCATTGGTAGTAAAGGAAAAAATACTTAATTTATTGAAACAAAATTCAGAAATCTTGACAGTTAAGGAATACAGAGACCTTATTTCTGAAATAAAATTGATAATTAAGGCACTCTGACTAGGCTTTTATGGTTTTATAACGTATTTATCACATTATAATATTGTTTATTGAAGGTAAAGGGTATTGGACGGCATGTAGTGATAGATAAAAATGTTTTTTTGATTGCTATAATGGTAACAGTAGTTAAAATTATCTTGGCTGATGGTGGTTATCGAGGGAGTTTGGTAGCCGAGATAAAGAAAAAATTCGGATATATGCTTAAAATTACTCTAAGGACAGACAAACTAAACAATTCTTTTGAGCCAATATCTAAGAGATGGATTATTGAGAGAACCTTTGCTTAGTTTGATAATGACCGAAGATTATGTCGCAATTATGAATTATTAATGAGAACTGCAGAAGAAGTATTAAAAATCTCTGCCATAAAACATTTATTGAATAAAATTTAAACAGCCTCTTATTGTTTCTGAACTTTCTCGACTAGGTAGGTCAATCAAGGAGGTTTTACAAATTATTGAGGAACTCATTTAAACCAAAAAGTGTAAAGTCATTCTTACTTATTAAACAAGGTTTACTCTTGACCCAAGCAATCAACGTGATATGACTAATAAGGTTTTGCTCGCCATATTTTCAACGGTTGCAGAATTGGAAAGAGATTTTATATCAAAAAAAACATAGAAGGGCTAAAAGCACGAAAAGAAAGAAGAATAAAATTGGGAAAACCCAAAGGCGTAATTCAACAATTTATCTACGACAAAGACAACATTTTTCAACTGAACCAATTAGGTGTTCCACTCAATACTATTGCCGAAACCCACTTAGGATACAGAAAATATTTATTATTGAAGGGATTTATAGAAAAACGGAGCTCTTAATGCCGCTCAGATTTTAATATTCGTACCCAAAAATTCAATTTGAAATTTTATAGCAAAGCGATGACAAATTTTGTACTTTCTTTTATTCAACACTATATAAGAGCGACATCCACTTTTCTTGTTGAATAGAAAGTCTCAGTATTTACGTAAGAAGTCATATTTTCTTTGTAAAAAGTCGCAGTTTTTACGTAGAAAGTAAATTTGCATGGGTCAACAGCATACTCTTTTAAGGCAGTATTTTTATAGGAAATGTATCACATTATTCTATCTTCGATTGGGTAAGCTCGATACATCTATTTTCGTAGGTATGGGCTATAACTAAGTGATCTCAAGTAAGTGATACAAAATCGACTGAAATAATAGGAGAATGAGGATGTATTTTAAGTTTTTCTCATTGAACGGTACTGTTTCCATGATTAAGCGGTATTGATTAAAAAGGATGTAAAAAAAATATGTTTTTTTTCTTAGAATAAGGTTTTTTTTCTCATTTTTGCTGGCAGTACAACTTTTGCCAGCGTAATCTACAATAAAATAATTATGTCAACTTTGCTGTTTTTTTTGCATTCTTCCATCGCCCAAACCACCAGCATAGAAGTTCCTTATGAAACCTACCTCGGTGCACTAATATCCCTATTTACTATACCCAATAATGTGACTCTTGTGAAATGTGAAGTCAAAATAAAAAAAGCTTCAGAGAGGAAATTTTGGGGAACATTGACCAGACTTAAAGACCTTTATGACGCTCATGCAACTTGTTGAGGGTATTGTACAGCCCAAACCTTTTATGAACAAATAAAAGTAATCAATTTCCATGAATATCTGATGCTAATTAAGTGGAGAACAAAGTGAAACATTTTCTGCTCCCTTCACTAAAATAAAAGATACCATATTTATTCCAAACACACTTACAAATTGCTGAAAAAGCGTAAGATAAATTTACACAAGTTTATGCATTTAAGACCACTTCTTTGGCTCTTACTGGTAGTAGGAGCCTTCGGTGCAAGCACCATTGGTGCATCGGCCCAAAATAAACTTTATCTACCAAGTATTAAGTACACATCAACGGGGGTGACTGTTTTTAACCAAGTTTGTTACCAGCCCGATGGTATCCAATTTTGGGTCAATAATGTCAAATGGGTTAAAGATGTTGATTATTTCGAGGGATTTTGTGCGTATGGCATTTGCAAAATTAGCTTTGATTTTGGTAAACTCAAGCCAGGCGATACATTTGAGGTCAGAGATGCTTGCGGCAGTGTAGCCGCTTCCCGTACGGTCGAAGATGATTATGTGTACATAGAAGTGCCTAATGGAAATAGTTATTCAGGCAATGGTATTGGTTCGACGGATGAATCGGCTCCTTATGACCGTTTATCAAATCCGATTTCTGTGGGAAAGTGTGAAGCCATTAACATCAATGCCCACGGATTGCATAAGTACAATATTTTAATTGGTACCAGTAGTTTTGGAACCACTTATACTTCGGGTAAATTTCTCATTAATGGCAGCCCCTTAAATAGTGGTATTGTTGGAGCAGACCTACAAGGCTCAAATAACCCCATTAGTTATACCATCAATGGCAATGGGTCGATTACTTACAATGGTACTGTTGCTTTTTACAGTAATTCCAATTTCTCGGGCCGCAGTCCTTTTAGTTTAGAATATCAGCATAATGGGGTTTTACCTTTTGATATACAGGAAATAGCCTTGGGAGCCATTGGGTTTCGGATGTGGGATAATAATACCATTACTATCAAAGAATATACTTATAATGGCACCATTGAAAACACTGAATCAGGAAATTTCAGTGCATCTACCTTTAAAATCACTTTCGATGGAGCCAATTTTAAATTTTACATCGACAATGTATTAAAAAAGACGGTTGCTCGTTCAGTAGTTTATACTTCTTCCAGTGGTAATCTTTCCAATGGGGGCGTTTTACCTTACGGAACGGGGATTACTTGGCAACCCAGTAACTCGGGTAGCCAATGGGTAGGTGTAATTGTTGATGGCGTTTTGAAAACACGTCAACAATTCAATGTAGTAGATGACATGAGTATAGCAGAGAGTGTGGTGAATGTCGCTTGTAATGGTGGCAGTACGGGTAGTATAACCGCCAATGTCAATGGTGGAAAATCACCATTTCTTTATGCTATCAATGGTGGAGCATTTCAAAATAGTAATTTCTTTGGGGGACTCAATGCCGGAAATTACAACATCAAAGTCCGAGATGCTTCAGGGTGTGAAACCACCAAAAATATCAATGTCTACGAAAATGCAGCCTTAAACTTCTCTTTAGCTACTAAAAATAATGCAAATTGCGTAGGCGAAAACAATGGCTCTATCACGTTAAATGGTTCAGGAGGGATTGGTACTTTACAGTACGGCATTAATAATACCAATTATCAAACCTCAAATACATTTTCCAATTTGGGGGCTGGTCCCTATACTTTTTGGGTCAAAGACGCTGCTGGTTGCACAAAAAACTTGAATGAAAGCATTGGTATTAACAGTACACTAAGTGCTACATTAACAAGCCAAGATGTAAGTTGTTTTGGAGGAAACACTGGTTCTATTACCATCATTTCAGCAGGAGTTCCTTCAGGTACGGTACAGTATTCGATTGATGGGACCAACTTCGTTGCGAGCAATGTCTTTACGGGTTTAAGTGCCAATACCTATACGGTGAAAGTCAAAGATAATCTGTGTACCGTCAATGTGGCTTCGCAAATCATAACTCAACCGAGTGATTTAAGTATTAATCCAGATATTAAAAATATTAATTGCTATGGTGGAGCGGATGGGCAGATTACTCTAAATACTACGGGAGGAAGGCCTGCCTATCAATTTTCTAAGGATGGTACAATATACGTCAGTTCGAACTTATTTACTAATTTGGGGGTAAATAATTACAAGTTTTGGGTAAAAGACGCAAACGGCTGTATCAAAGAAAGTGCAATTCTAAGTATTACCCAACCAAATGCCTTAGAATTAAGCATTGATACGAAAGTAGATGTGCTGTGTAATGGTGCCAATACGGGAGTAGTGAAACTCAAAGCCAATGGTGGAACTAAGGCTTATCAGTTTTCTAAGGATGGCTCTACTTTTCAATCTGATTCCAGTTTTACAGCCCTGGTGGCAGGGGATTATACCTTTACTCTTAAAGATGCCAAAGGTTGTACCCAAACTACAAATACCAGTATTTTACAACCTACCCCTATTGTAATTAGTAGCCCTGTTATTACCAACCTGACTTGTCATGGTGATAATTCGGGACAGATCATGGTGAGTGCTACAGGGGGAGTGGGGCCTTACACTTTTTCAAAAGATAATACAACCTACCAAAACTCGGGAACTTTTAGTGCTTTAGCGGCCAACGCCTATACCATTTATGCACAAGATAGCCACGCTTGCAAAGTAAGTATAAATACTACCGTTAGCGAACCAAGTCTTGTTTCTGCAGTGATTACTATCACCAATAATCTTTGCTATTCCGACCAAACAGGGCAAATCGTAGCGGTAGGAAGTGGGGGCACCCCAAGCTATCAATATAGCCGAGACGGCATCAATTTTGTCAGTACAGGTACCTTCAGTGCTTTGACAGCGGGTAGCTATACCATCCAAACCAAGGATAGTCGAGGTTGTTTGAATAGCCAAACTGTCAAGGTCAATGAACCAACAGTGCTGACGGCTACGCCGAGTATCACTAAACACGTGACTTGTTTTGGTGGCAATGATGGCAGCATCAATGTCTTAGCGGGTGGGGGTACCAGTCCTTATACTTATTCGGCCAATGGCACAGCGTACCAGAGCGGTGCTAATTTTTCTTTTGCGATTGGTACTTACAGCTTTTGGGTGAAAGATGCCAATGGTTGTATCAAAACCACGGGCAGTCTAACACTGACCCAACCGACCGATATTCTGCCGAGCGTCAGCGGTAAAACAGACGTTTCATGCTTAGGTGGTAATAATGGCACGGCTACCATTGCTGCAACGGGCGGAATAGCTCCCTATACTTTTTCTAAGGATGGCAGCAATTTTCAGACTTCGGGAACTTTTGATGGTTTTGCTGCAGGAACTGCTGTGTTTACTGTCAAGGATAACGTAGGTTGTACAAAACCCATCTCTATAGATATTTTACAACCAGCTCAAGCTTTACAAGTAAGCATCAGCTCGCAATCTAATCTGACTTGTTACCAAAATAACTCAGGTAGTATTCAGGCAGTTATGTCAGGGGGTACGGCTCCATATCAATTCTCAAAAGATAATAACAACTTCCAAACCTCGGGCACTTTTACAACTCTATCTGCTGGAAACTACACAATTTATGGCAAAGATGCCAATAGCTGTCAATCCAGTATTAGCCTAAACTTGAGCGAGCCAAGTGACATCAACATTTCTATTTTACAAAAACAAGACGTGGATTGTGCCAGTTACGCCACGGGCTATTTCAAAGTGGGTGCTTCAGGAGGCACTGGTGTTTTTACTTATAGTTTATCGGGAACAGATTTCAATGGTAATGGTTTAGCTACTGCTGCTAACGGAAGTGGATATTTCGACAATCTCAAAATTGGAAATTATGTAGTCAATTACAGAGACCAAAACTCTTGCTCCAAAGATTTTCCTGTCACGATAATTGCCAAGAGTAGCCCCATTCGATTTGACATTGCCAAAACATTACCCACTGATTGCGTGACGGAAAATGGAAGCATCGTGGTCAATAATGTGAGAGGGGGACAGGGAAATTATGTCTATCGCATCAGTAATCAAACATCGGCTTCGGGGAATAATAGTTTTACCAATTTGCCCAATGGTTCTTATTACGTTACCGTCACCGATAATTTGTGTGCCTACACCGAAGCCGTGAATTTAGAACTACCCAATAGCATCAAAGCTACTTACACCATTAACCCCATCAACTGTCAAATACCAACAGCTAATTTAAGCATTGACAATATTACAGGTGGAAATGGAAACTATAATTTGGCCATTAATGGCAGTAATTTTTCGGGCAATCGGACTTTCAATAATTTATCACCCAATACTTACGCCATTACCATTCAAGATAGTCCCTTGTCCTGCAAAAGTGTAGTCAGTGTAGAAATCAAAGAACAAAACCGAGCGGATTTGAAAGTATCGGCCTTGGGAAATATCTCTTGTTTTGGTGGCAATAATGGTTTTATCAATGCCTTTGGCGATAATAACATGGGGCCGTTTACTTATGCCATCAATAATGGTGGCTTTTCATCGAATGCCAATTTTGGTAGTTTGAGTGCAGGAACCTACAAAATATCCGCCCAAACCCGCATTGGCTGTTTGGACAGTATTCGAGTGACTTTGAGCCAACCCAGTCTCTTACAGTCCAACATCACACTGCAAAGTAATCTTTGTAATGGCGACCAAACAGGAAAAATTAGCATTGTCGGAACGGGCGGGGTGAGTCCGTACCAATATTCACTTGATGGCACTAACTACCAATCGGGTAATGATTTTACGAATCTTTCGGCAGGGAATTATACGGTGACGGTGAAAGACAACAATGGTTGTAGTTTTACTCAAAACCCAATTTTGAGCCAACCTACCTTGGTAACTACTGCTTCGAGTGTACTGCAAGAGGTTTCGTGTTTTGCGGGAAGTGACGGCAAGGGACAAGTGATTGCTTCGGGTGGAACGCTTCCTTATACGTTCTCAATAGATGGGACCAACTTTGTTAGTAGTAATGTCTTTGATGGACTAAAGGCCAATACCTACCAGTTTTGGGTCAAAGATGCCAATGGTTGTACCAAAACCTCCACTGTTATTACCGTCACTCAACCGACTTTACTCGTGCCTTCGGTGGTGGCTTTTAGTAATACCCTTTGCAATGGCAGTAGCGATGGCACCATCACTTTAGCCGCTACGGGTGGTACGAGTCCGTATCAATATTCTAAAGATAATAGTACTTATCAGAACGCAGTACTCTTGACAGCTTTTCCTGCTGGAAATTTTACGGTATATGTCAAAGACAGTAAAGGTTGTGTGAAAACCATTGAACAAAGCATTGATCAGCCCGCTCCATTGTCTTTGAATTTGGTGTCCAAAAGTGATTTGACTTGTTTTGAAAACCAGACGGGCAAACTGGAAGTAGGCATCAATGGTGGTACTCAACCTTACCGTTATTCTTTGGATAATACTACTTTTCAATCATCCCCCATTTTTACGAATCTCAAAGCAGGAACATATCAGGTAACTGGAAAAGATGTCAATAATTGTACGTTTTTACTTAGTACAAGTTTGTCAGAACCTGAATTATTAAAGGCGAGTTTTACGGTCAAGACCAATGATTGTTATGGCGACCAAACGGGCAAAATTAATACTTTTGCCTCAGGCGGAACGCAGCCTTATGAGTATAACTTAAATCAACAGGCTTTCCAAACGGGAACTGAGTTTAATCAACTCTTTGCTGGAAATTATCAGATGACGGTTCGGGATAAAAATGCCTGCATTTATACCCAAAATGTAGAAGTGAAACAACCCGATGAGCTGAAGTTATTTCCCATCAACCAAGATTTGATTCGTTGTTTTGGGGAAGCCAATGGCTCCATTTTGATAAATACTACGGGCGGAACGCCTAATTTTATTTATTCGCTGGATGATAAAATTTACGAAGACAAACCCCTCTTTCAGAGCCTAAAGGTTGGTACTTATCAAATCTATGTCAAAGATGCGAACCAATGTTTCAAGAAGACGGAGATTACTTTAAAACAACCCGACAAGCTTCTCATGAGCCTTGTCAAGCAAGCGAATCCTTTGTGTGCGGGAGAAGCCAATGGTATCATCGAAGTTAAGGCTGTTGGGGGGAATGGGGGTTATACCTTCATTCGGGATAATGTTGATTCTACCAAAACAGGACTTTTTGAAAAACTCAGCCAAGCTGAATATACATTCAAGGTATTGGATGCCAAACAATGCGAAGATACAATCAAAAGTGTGGTACTGAAGTGGCCAACTGCTTTGCGTGCGACGGAAGAGAAAGTGGTCACCCCTGCTTGTGTGGGAGATGCCAATGGAGCCATTACCATTTCGATGAAAGGAGGTACTCCGCCTTACAAAACTCAATTGAATGAAGTTCTTTCGATGGTAAATCCATCGACGATTGATGCATTTGTTTTTGATAATCTTACTTCGGGGACTTATTCTATTCGATTGCAAGATGCCAATGGTTGTCAGCTCCAAACCTCGGTCAAAGTTCCTGTTCCAGCCCAACTCAATGCGATTGATTTTAGCTCTTATTTACCCGAAAAAGTCTGTAAGGGACAGCAGTTGATACTCAATGCTAATAACCCCAATCAGATCGTTCAGTGGTATTTTAATGGCACAGCAATCCCATTGAAAGAGCTGGCTTTACAAGAAAATATGCAACTCAGCCAAGACCACCAGTCCTTAACCACTTCAGTGGCGGGCAAATACAGTGTGTCGGTTAAAAATGCGTCAGGCTGTGAAGTGAAAGCTGCCTATGAGCTCGTCAATAATGACAAGGCTTTGGATGCAGATTTTTTATTGCCAGTACAGGTTTTTGTGGGAGACGAAGTCGTAGCAATGGATATAACCAAACCAATTCCTGATAAGGTGATTTGGACATTACCAGCCGAAGCTGACAAGATGGAGGAAAACATCAAACGCATCAAGTTTGCTTTTGTCAATGATGGCAAATATGTAGTTCAGATGCAAGCCTTTCTGGGAGATTGTATCGCTCTTGTTAAACATGATATTGAGGTTTTCAAACCCGAAGATGTTGATAAAACTGACCCTAAATTAGGCTATGATAAAGCTAAACTTATTAGTAAGGTGGTTGTTTTGCCGAATCCTAATTATGGAAAGTTTAGCGTTACAGTAGATTTGATTCGAGCAAAGCCTATTGAAGTGAGTTTAGTGAGGGCATCTTCAGGACAAACAGTCTATCAAACAACCTTAAGCGAGGCCAAACTACAGCATGTATTTGAAATGGATGTGAAAGTGAAGTCGGATAATTACCTCCTCATTGTCAGAAGTGAAGATTCCGTCAACCAAACAAGGATTGCCATTATTGATTAGCCACCCACAACCATGACCACCCCGATGGAGGAGTAAAATATGAAGAAGATCGTCATACTATTCAATATCTTAGTTTTTGTAGTTATTGGCCTTCAAAAAAGCCAAGCCCAAGACTTGGAAAAGTTAAAGAACTTTCGAGTGAAAGACCTTTTTAACGGCGGTATCAAAGTCAATGGGGGTATCACGGCCAATCATAGCTACTACAATGCTTGGGGCATTGCTGATCGACAAGTACCATTGAACTTTTTGTACAGCGGTAATCTGACTTTGGATATTTTGGGTAAAATCAAAATGCCTGTGCAGTTTAGCTTTTCTAACCAGAATGTACAATTTGCTCATCCTTTTGATAGAAATTACCGTTTTACTCAACCTTTTAATCGACTGGTTTTAAAACCCACTTACAAAGGTTGGACGTTGCATATCGGTACTTGTGCCTTGAATTTTTCTCCTTATACGCTGGCGGCTCATCGCTACGATGGTATTGGGGTGGAGTATAAACCTAAAAGTAAAGATGCCTCAAAGGCTCAGTTTTACGTAAGTTTAATGCTTGGAAATTTAAAAAAGGCGACTCGACTGGATACTGCTTTCACCGTTCGTAACAACCAGCCTTCTTTTAAACGTTTTGGTGTGGGTGTAATGCTGGGCGTAAAAAAAGAAAATGATGCGGCTGAGCTTATTTTATTTACCGCCAAAGACCGTTATAATTCTTTGCCGTATTCGTTGGATGCCCAACGCATTTTTCCACAGGCCAATGTAGCTACGTCGCTCAAACTCAAAAAGGGGATTGGCAAAAAACTCAGTATTCAGTCAGAAATTGCTTTTTCGGGCATGACGACTGACATACGGGGAATGGAAGGTGCCAGAAAAAAAACATTTTTTAATTCTTATGTGGGTTTATTGCCCCTCAATGCTTCGACGACTTATAACAAAGCCATTCGTTTGGGAATGGATTATAAAGGCAAGGGGTTTACGAGTGGGGTAGAATATAACCGAGTCGACCCAGAATACCGTACCTTGGGGGCCTATTACTTTACCAATAACTTGGAAAATATTACGGCAAAAGTGGCTTCGCAATTTCAAAACGGGAAAATCTCTATTAATGGCAATGTAGGTTTGCAAAGAGATAATTTAACGAAAGATAAATTACAAACCCTAAGTCGATTCGTCGGGATGGCCAATGTGGCTCTCCAACCCTCCGAGAAAACAAGTTTGAATTTCTCCTATTCTAACTTTTTGAGCTATTCAAATCTTCGTTCAAGTTTTGAATATCTGACCCAAATTACACCCTATGATGCCCTTGATACGCTGAATTTCAGACAAATCAATCAAAATATCACGGCGATGATGAACTTTGCTTTGCCATCGGCATCGGATGATATTATCAATAATTTGGCTATTAATTTGATTTATCAAAATGGCAATGACCAGCAGGGAGGGCAAAATAATGCTGCGAAACTCTATAATCTTTCAGCCAATTATGGCTATGGCATCAAGAGCCAAAAACTTAATTTGGCCGCAGCAATGAATGTGAGTAAAAATGAGGTGGCCGCCTTCAATGATTTCATGTGGGGGCCTTCCCTGACCTTGAGCAAGGGCTTTGCCAATGAATTAAATGCGATGG
This sequence comes from Emticicia oligotrophica DSM 17448, assembly GCF_000263195.1. Lineage (GTDB taxonomy): Bacteria > Bacteroidota > Bacteroidia > Cytophagales > Spirosomataceae > Emticicia > Emticicia oligotrophica. The sequence continues at coordinate 40,584 of NC_018743.1, read as the reverse complement.
TGGGTTTGATGTATAGCAGTTCTTTGGCACAAGGTGCTGTAACCAATAATATCCTTAGTGGTCGAGTGGGCTTGACTTATTCCATTCAAAAGAAGCATAACTTGACTTTGAACATCATTTATTTAGACAAACAAAGTCTGGCTGACGCTCAAAGGAAGGAGGGATTTAATCCATCTTCATTTAAAGAATTAACCACTAATTTGGCCTATGCATATCGGTTTACGCAGTCCCTAAGTCCGAAAGTCAAGGTCTTAAAAAAATAAACATCCACACTTTTTGATGCTTTGGTATCAAAAAAGCAATAATATAATTCACTATGAAGGTACACTCCCAAAGGTATTTCATTACATCGCTAAGGTTCTTAATACTTTTCCTTTCATTCAAGGCTTGGAGCCAAAATTATCCCGTTACTTGTACGCCCATTGTCAAGCCGAGCTACTCTTTAAAATGGTCGGAGATTAGTACCAGTACCGATATGTTCAAGGTGCATTTATTGCTCAAAGACCTCACTAAACCGTCGGTGGATGTGTATCTAAAAATCCGTTTGTCGGGCGTTGGGATTGATATTCGTACCGTAGATGGCTTTATTCCAAATCAGACCTTGACACTAATCCCTGGACAACCAAGAATGCTGACCACCAGTGATTTAGCCGAGTATTTCAATATCTCGAATTTAGTTGTGGATGGCGTGGATATTAGTGCTTTGTATAATGGTGGACGTTTGCCTGAAGGACTCTACACTTGGACAGTAGAAGCCTACGAAGTTGACCGAAACAGACAAGTATCTAATACGGGTATGGCCTTGATGAATGTATTCAAAAACTATCCGCCTATCATCAATATTCCGCAGGATGGAGCGATTCTGCCCGTTACAACTCCTCAAAATGTTTTGTTTTCTTGGACGAGCCGCAGCACGGCATCGTTGAATGCCGCCCAAGGAAAAACCTATAAACTTAGAATCTACCCCCTCAGCGGCGATGATGACCCCAATGTAGTTGCCAATAGCGGAATTCAGCCAATTGAAATTACCACTACCAATCCTTATTTTAATTATGGAGCAGGGAATATTCCGCTGGAGAAAGGAAAACGCTATGCCGTACAGGTGCAAGAAAGAGATGCCAATGGAGCCGATGAGTACGAAAATGAGGGAAAAAGTCAAGTGGTTACTTTTAGCTACGGCAAGCCCTGCGTAGCCCCCGAAGGTATGGTAATTAACCCAATCGGTAAAGGAAGAGTGCAAATCACTTGTGAAGCCACTGCCGAAGATGCCGAGACTTATCCTATTACGGCTTGGTATAAGCAGGAAGGCACAACGGTTTGGAACTCATTGCCTTTGAATAATAACAATGCAGTTATTAGTGGATTAAAAGATAAAACAGAATATGAGTTTAAACTCAGTTCGGCTTGTGGAGATAATACCAACACCATGACCGCCCTCAGTGCAGGAGATTTGCTTCCTTCGGGTGATGCCAGTACTGACCCTGTCACATTTAAAATTGATGATTCAGAGTTTGATGAAGAAGTGGAAGAACTTGACCCAGCCATTCTTGACCCTTACACCATTGGCGTAACACTCAACGCCGACGGTACGACAAGACCAGTGGAGACTTTAGAGGGCATTTTCAACAAAATCATTAAACCCAAATGTGTGACGGATGCCGATGCTTATGCTGAATGTAGCCCCGAACACCCAAAGCCTCGTGCTATTACAGGTACAATTGAATTAGATGCTCTTGCGATAGGCGATGTACTGGGTATTTACGACTATGCTGTTTTAGTAACTGCAACCAATGGAAGTAGTCCCTTTTCTGGCAAGGGGCTTGTCCGATTACCCTTCCTTGAAAATACTTTCATGGCGGTGGAGTTTGCTGGAATCAAGGCAAAAAAAGGTGAAGCAGGTACACAAGGCGGCTGTGTCTATGAGGTGGGGGATTATTTCCGCACTCGCCCAATCAGCCAAGCTGACTTACAAAATGAGCAAGTCAGAACCATTGCCGATATTATCAAACTCACCGAACCTATCGTTTTTCATGGTGATTTAGAGGTGGCCATAAAAAAATACCAAGAAAAGGGTGACGAAATAGCAATTAAAGGAACGGCTACGCCACAAGAAAAACAAGATTTATTGACTTATACCAAAGGTGTAGAAGTAGCCATTGGTACTTGGAAAGAGAAGTTTTCGGAGGTATTTGGTTCGGGCAAAACTGACCCAAAAATAGCCGAAATTCTGGGCGATATGACCGCCATCTTGACCCAACTCAATGCCGACAAACAAACCATTGAGTTTGGAACAAGTTACCCGACTATTCCTGCATTAAAGGCTAAAGTAGATGTCATTATTGAGAAAATCAAGGCGTTACAGCAAGAAAATACCCCTAAACCACCAAAAATACAAAATGTATTGGCCACCAATATTGGCTATAACGATGCCACTCTCACTTGGCAAGGCGACCCTCGTTTTACGAAATATGTAATTAGTTACAAAACCGCTGATGGTGGGGAATTGATAGAAACCGTTACTGGGAATCGTTTACATCTCAAAAATCTACTCCAGAAAAGTAAATATGGTTTCACAATTGAGGGCTATGTGGGTGATAAAATGGTAGATAAATATGGGATAGGATTATTTGATACTCAAAAGTCTTCCAATCCTACTCCTACCAATGTAAGGTACAGCTTACAATCAGATGGCACTGTTTTACTTGAATGGGATTATCCAAAAGAATACGGTTATACAATAGATGTAACAATCAAAGATAAAAACGGTAATGAGAAGCATTATTTCGTAAGGTCAAATGATACCAAGGTTAATATCGGTAAACTAATATCAGGAGATATTTATTCGTACAGCATTTATGTCCCCAAATATGATACATCGGTAAATGGAATAATTGACATTAAATGTGGACGGTTTATTTTAACCTCTTCTTCTAATACAATAGAATTAGGCCAATCTGTCACCCTGACAGCCAGTGGTTGCCCAAATGATGATGTAGAGTGGTCGGATACACCATATATAAATTTACGCGGTAAAAAATATACAGCAAAACCAAGTGGAGAAAGGACATATACTGCCTATTGTAAAACATTAGATTGCTCTAAATCTGTCACTATTAGTGTAACAAGTACTGATTGCTCAGATATAAGCTTTAAAATCAATGACCCTATTTATGAATATGGTAGTTTCTGGCAAGCTAATTTTACTGTCAGTGGATGTGAAGGAGGAAATGTTTATTGGGATGCTTGCGAAAAGTGTACCCCAACTTATGACTACCAAAATAATAACTTTGAAATTAATGGTCTTGGAACAACCCCTATTACTTTTTATGCAAAATGCGTCAAGAATGTTAACGGGGTTATAAAAACTTGCTACGATAATTATTTATTAAAATCTTCGAAAGACTGCATATTTGAAAATTTAGAAATAACGTCCACTTCAAAAAAAATAATAAAAGGCACCAGTCTTCCTCTTACCATTGTAGGTTGTTCAAATGGCACAATTAAATGGGAGCATAGTGGACAAAGCAATAGACAGTTAGTCGTTAGCCCCTCTGAAAAAACGAATTATGCAGTTACTTGTACGCCAAACGAATCAAAATGTAATACTGTAAGAGCGGTAATCAAAATTGATGTGATTGAGCTCGATTGCAATAAATTTGTAATTAGTCCATTCAACGAAATCTTTGAAAACACCGACCCTGTTACATTAAAAGCAAGCGAATGTTTAGGTACTTTAACTTGGTCGAATGGTAGTACTGGTACGAGCATATCTGTGATACCAACTACCGAAGCCCAAAAATATAGTATTACCTGTAAGATTGATGAAACCCGCCAATGTTCTGCATCTTCAACTGTAACTTTTGTTCCGCCTAATTGTAATAACTTTAAAGTTAGCAGCAAACAAGATAGCTACAATAATGTGGCTCTGAGTGCGATTGGATGTTCGGGAGAAGTAAAATGGGATAAAGGTTTAGGAAATGGGGCAACCATCGAAATAAAATCATTAGATGCTACCACAACCTATACAGCCACCTGCTCAACCACCAAATGTGCTAAGGCAATTACAGTATTCATTGCACCCAAGGCCGTACAATGTCCAACATTTACAATATCACCTTATTCTGTCACTGCTGATAAATACAGTAATGTAACATTTACCGCTAATAATTGCACAGGGACAATAAAGTGGGATACAGGAGAAACAACTAACACAATAACTGTTAAAGCACAAACAGAAAAAACATACAAAGCTACTTGCGAAGCAGATGGTTTTACAAACATTCAATGTGCTGTTGTGAAGCCTTCTTTTATTCTCAAACCGTGTACAAATGATTTTAAGCTTTCTGCTTCTGATTATTACTACACTGAATCAGATACAAAACCTATTACATTATCAACCAGTGGTAATTGCAGTGGTACAGTATCTTTTTCATCAGGGTCAAATCTTGTTAGACCATCATCAAACTCCACCTATTATGCCATTTGTGATGATGGTACTAATTACTGTACTTCAAATGCTGTTGCAATCAATGTTTTAACATGCAATAATATTGTTAATCGTGAAGGTAATTTCTATTATGAAATAAAAGATAATTTTGATAAAACAAAGAAAATTGTAACTGTACATAATTGTGTTGGTCAAGTTATATGGGGAGGACGCCTCCAAAGCTCTTATACGTTTGAAGTCAACATTCCTGCTGAACTAACTACCTATTCCTTGAGCTGCACCAGACCTCAATGTAGCAAAAGTATTACGTTAGAGGGCTTTTGTGAAGATTTTACTGCAACCATTGTTGACCCAAGTAGTGTATCGGCTATTGGTTCTTCAGAAAAAAAGACAATTTTTTATAATAGACTAAACCAATCTCGTACAATCTTTACGGTGGGCTGTCCTGTTGAAAATCTTACATGGAAAGATATGGATGGGAATATCATTTATGATGGTTCTATCATAAGCGACAAAGATTATATCAGGGCATTTTGTAGAATTAACAATAGCGATTGTGTAAGAACAATTAATCTTATGTCTCCGCCAAGTAGTGCAAATGCTCGTACTATTACCCAACAAACAACAGCCACTCCTATTGTAGATAATTCCATAACCTACGCTGCCATCATAGCCGACGAAAGTGCCGCCGCCGAATGTACCACTTGTAATTCATGCAATATCGCTCTCAATAAAGGAATGTCGATTTTCTTGAAACCATTGATAAGCGACATTATCACTCAAACCGCCGTAGGCAAAGATGCCAACGGAAATTATACGACCGCAAGTGTAAAAGAGTTTTTAGAACAACTAATAAAAACCTTAAAAACAAATCCAAAATTAAATACGCTTGTTTTCCCGACTGACCTTACTACATTGGCACAAGGCTTTGTGAATGATAAAAGTATTGAAAACTTGGTGCAACAACTCACAATTTCTATTACTGGAAATGTTTGTACAAGCGAATTTAATTTTAATATTTTGCCAACTTATAGCACTGTGGCAAACACACTACTTCCTTTAGCAATTCCGCCACTTACGCTTACCGCCACTACTACCAATGCCTCGTGTGATTTAAATAATGGTAGTGTAAAACTAAGTGCTACGGGTGGAACGCCACCTTATCAGTATAGTAAAGATGGCACAACCTTCCAAAGTTCAGATACTTTTGAAGCTTTGGTGGTTGGAAAATATACTTTCTATGTGAAGGATGCAAAAGAAGAGAAGGGGAATACTAGTGTAACCATTGAAGAAAAAGCTTTTGAAGCACCACCCCAAGAAATCGAACTCACTATCATTCCTTTGGGGAATGCAAGAACAAATAATTCGGCAAATGAACTTCTAACTAACTCAAGGGCAAATATTACTGTAAATGGTCTTTACATTGCCCCTGATGGTCGGGCAGTTAGATTACCCGCTGGAGCAGTGCCTATACAATTACGCTTTACTGGTACTTGGGGGCTTCCTCCTGCTGGTACACTACAAGGCTTTAAGTGGAACGGCAGCATCTATTTTGCCGAAATCAGAGGCTATATCAACCAATCATTTGTTGGCTACCGAAAAGTACCATTATGCCCCGAAGTCTATCTAAAAGATATTTATGAAACTACTTCGGGCGAAACCGATGCTTTCTATTTCAAGAAATTTAAGGATGCTAACGGCTGTGGTATTCAAAAAATTAGTGTAAAATATACTTTTAATCCAACGGGTGACCAATCGCTAATTAAAATTAGCCCCGACATTGCGGGCGATATAGCCGAAAAAGCCTATTATACCGACCAAAACGCTTGTAATCCTACCAACTATGTCAATAAAGATGGTTTTAAGAATAACAACACAAGCCTAAGTGCCGATAAGGCAGAAAACCTCAATAAACTCACCAACACTCTCAATAGCAAACTTGGTGAGCTGCTCAAGGTTACGTTGGTGGCTGTGAATAGTGCGGATATTGAAAAAATGAAAATTGAAGCACAAGAGAAAGGTTTGCAGACCTTAGAAGTCTTTGAATTTGAGGGAGTGTATTTATTTGCCTTTGGTGGCGGTGAAATTGGAACTTGCGAAAAAGACTACATCACCCGAAAGATGAAGGACGTACAAAGCTCTGATAGCTTCAAAACTCTTGGCAAGTGGGATAAAATAATTGCGAGTACATCAACCTATTATTACAATTGGTTCTTTGCGATTCTAAAATGCCGAGTTGCCAAAGAAAAGTACTATACTTGCACCAAAGATGCCACCAACAAAGAAACCTGCACACTGAAAGCGGGAGCATCCGAAGCTGAAGCATTTGTGGCAGGGTTTGTTCATTCGGTTATTGAGGATTTGGATTTTGTAGAGATGGCTTCAGGGATTATAACCATGGCAAAGGCTGCCACTACAAGCATAGCCACCGAGTATCTCAATTACCCTAAAGAGTTATACGAAGTATATCAGAAAGCCCCAAGTACTTGGAGCGGCGAAGATATTTATAAGATTATACCGCCCGTAAAACCAACCAAAGAAAGTGTAGAATTTGTATCAAACGCCATTTCGTTTTTCTATAGCTATTACATTACCGATGCCAACTACTGGACCAGTGGCGAGCTTACTGCAATGGTTGCCCCTGCCGTAATTACAGGAGGGCTTTATTTAGCAAAAAAACTGCCTCAAATTACGAGCAAATTAGCAGGCCGTTTGGCGAGTAAAGTAGCAGGTTTGGGCGAAAATTTAAATATTGTTGCTTTATTTAAAGCAGGCAAAAAAATAGACTATGATGATATTGGCGATATTGAGCAAATTGTAGTAAAGCAAGCCGATGAGCAGATTGAAAATATTTATGAAAAAGTAGATGACAAGTTGGTTAAAATATGTGGCTCATGCTTGGCACAAAATACCGCTGTTTTTGGTACTAATGCTACATTAGAAAACCTACAACCCCTCGCCACCGTACAAACGCTTGAAAAAGATGGTAGCATTGGCACACGCAACGTATGGGGTAAAACATCTAAAAAAGTAGCCGAAATAACCAAAATTTGGTTCAATGGGGAGGTCATAAAAAGTACAACCGAGCATGAGTTTATAGGCAAAACAGGCAAAGTAATGGCAAGTGCTATCAGAAAAGGCACTTTATTGTTTAGCTTAGCTTTACAAAGTTTTGTACCAGTAGATAGTGCCTTTATAGTAAAAGAACCTACCATAGTGGAGGGTTTAATGCTTGATGGTGTTGAGGCGTATGGTGTTGGAGCGATGGGCATTGCTACTGCACCGAGTAATGGTTGGTGTGTGAAGGGGCTTGATTTAGTAGGGCACATGAAGTTTAATGATTGGGTTATAAAAAATAAAACAACATTAAAGTATGGCACAAAAGTAGGAGATGATGCAGCAGAAGCAATAGCCGATGCCTTAACAAAAAAATTAGATGATTTAGGAGTAAATAAAACAAAAACTATCATCGAAACTTTGGAAGATTCGCAAGGTAGGATGACTTTTGTAATTAAAACAGATGGTGTTACTCATGATTTGGTAACTATTCAGAAGAATATAAGGGGTGAGCATTCTATTGATACTTATAGTAGAGCATATAACCCTAATGCGAATACTAATATTGATGTTGGAGTAAGTTCTAATCGATTGGTTCCTGATTATACAAAAGATATGGCAGGGAATCCAAGTAACCGATATTTATATCCACAAAATCTATTGCCACAAGGTAAATCGCCTGTTGTTAGAATAAAAATGTCGGGAAAAAGACGAGGTACAGATGGTGATTTTCACAGGGCAAATATTGAAGCTGGCTTAACAGGATTAGATGCTCCCACGGATTATGTATGGCATCATTTTGATGATTTTGAGGTTGATGTTAATGGAGATGTGTGGTGTACAATGCAATTGGTAAGGAGTGATGTTCATACAGGTATTTCGGGTATGGCACATAGTGGCTCGGTAGCTCAATGGAAATCATATTTCATAGATAGCTCAAATGCCCCCAATAATTTATGGTATAATCAATAAATTTTAGATATGAAGCAATTAGAAATTATTTTATCCCTAAATACTAAAGAAAGGTTTAGTTCAATTGAAACTTTATATTCGATAAATATTCCGAATGGATTGAAACAATTTATAGTTCTGTACGAGGGAAAACAAACTATTCAAAAAGTTTATAGACGAGAATCAGGTATTTTTGACAGCATTAATCAATTCCTGTATTTGGATAATGAAAATAAAGCATCAATAAAAAAAATATATGAAGGTCATTTGTTTTATGATATTGTTGGTTTTATTCCATTCGGCATAGACTCAGGTGGTTGGGATTATAATTACTCAATTAATCCCGACACATTTGGTCAAGTCTGGTTAAATAAGTTTGATAGCGGAGATGAAGATACATTAGAATTTGTTTGCAGTTCTTTTGAAAAATTTATTGATGGTTTAATTACAGAAGAAGAAGCTATAAAGTTAGGATACTGAACCTTTTGTAATTAAAACAGAGGGTGTTACTCATGATTTGGTAACTATTCAGAAGAATATTGATGGTGATAATGTGGTGCAAAGTTATAATAGAGCCTATAATCCATCTGCAAATACTAATTACCCAGTTCCTGCAAGGGCAATGTTCCAAATTTGGGGATGAGTATTTTAGAGAAAATTGAGCATTAAAACAAAGTATTTCAAGACAATAAAATCAATGATTAAATAATAGAATTAGAAATTCACCAATAAAAACAGATTTTATGGCATCCTTAGAGCATTCGTGTTACAGATTTGGGGATGAACCGGCAATGTTCCAAATTTGGGGATGAGTATTTTAGAGAAAATTGAGCATTAAAACAAAGTATTTCAAGACAATAAAATCAATGATTAAATAATAGAATTAGAAATTCACCAATAAAAACAGATTTTATGGCATCCTTAGAGCATTCGTGTTACAGATTGGGGGATGAGCCTATCAGATGTCCAAAATGTAGTGGTAGTACTTTGAAAAATGGCAAAATATTGGGTAAACAGCAGTACAAGTGTAAAGAATGTAACAAAAGATTTCAGTTAAAATATACCTACAAGGCTTGTGAGCCAAACACCAGCCCCAATATTGTTGCACTGATAAAAGAAGGCTGTGGTATTCGCTCAATAGCCAGGCTTTTAAGCATTTCAGCAAGCACTGTTTTGGGGCGTATTCGCAAAATTGCGGCAATAATCGAGCATCCAGCCATCGTAAAAGGAAAAGAATTTGAAGTCGATGAACTCAGAACCTATATCAAAAAGAAAGATAAACCTATTTGGATTGTATTGGCATTGGAGCGAAGCACCAAAAAGATAGTGACTTTTAATATCGGTAGCCGTACTAATAAAACCTTAAATACAGTCATAAAAACCATAGAACTGGCTAAACCAAAGAAAATTTTCACTGATAAACTCAAAAATTATCGGTATTTGATAAACAACAAAATCCATAGTACGAAGCAATATAGTACAAATCATGTTGAGCGTGTCAATTTAGATTTACGTAAGAATTTAAAAAGATTAAACCGAAAAACCATTTGTTTCAGCAAAAGTATCACCGTACTAACCGCAATTTTGAAAATATATTTTTGGTATTGAAATACCCACTTGATTAACAACCAAAACAACCGCAAGGGCGGACCGTTTATGCGAATATTTATCCACCTCTTACTCATGTGCTTTGGCACTGTTTTTTTTGCATTTGGCAGTGATAAACCTGTCAAGCCATCCAGCGAAGTATTTAAACCTCGCCATGATGGCAAGCATTTTTTCATTGCAACCGCTATAACAGTGGCACAACCCACACATGCCGATATTGAGTCGGCCATTGCTGATGCCCAAACACAAGGGCGTATCATCAAGATTACATCAGCGGGCTTTAGTATTCCTGCGGCCTTGAAAGAAATTTCGAGTTTGCCCGTCACTTTCCGTAACCAGATTGATGGCTGGAACTACGATATTACCGTTTTTGCCATGACGTTTACTCCACAAGGTTCAAAACTCAGTATTGGCTGTAAGTTCAATTTGCCCAATAATCAAGCTATCTATTTTGGAGCGAATGACATTGCTACTTCGGGTAAAAATGGTTTTGTTGGCGAGTTACCGATTTTAACAAGCACCCTAACAGATGCCAAACAAGCTGAATTAGATGATACTGGTGGACTATTGGGTGGAGAAACACAATTTTATGAGGTCTCGATTCCGAACTTCAATGATAAACTCAAAATGGGATTGAGTAAAGATACCAAACTCCATTTTGAGTGTGGCACTTTCAAGAAATTCACGTTTTCGGGTTATTTGAAATCCTTTGATGTGGTTGAACGAGAAAACAATGATGGAACGGCCATCAATGATGGCAAGCCTTTGATGCTGTTTTTCGGTACTAAAGAAGTCTTCGATTGGCAAGATATGTATTTCGAGGCAAGCGTTTCGAGGTCATTTCATCATGCTAATCTTAAAGAACTTGGCTTTAACTTTTCGGCTTCAAACAAAGCTATCATTGATTTAAGTAAAACACAAAATCCAGCCAATTTACCAACTTGTGTCAATACTGATGGTTGGCAAGGCGTTTACTTTCCCACTTTCCAAGTCCGATTACCACAGTTTTTTAAATTGCGTGAGGGTGTAACGCTGGCAAGCAGAACGGGCAAAAATCTGTTTATCGATAAAACAGGCTTACTGGGTAATATGACCGCCGAAAAAGTCTATGCTCTCAATGAAGGCTATACCGATGAAGTGAATAAATTCGATATGTCGCTTGATTTACTGTCTTCTAATTTTGTGTGTAATCAGGCACCAGTTATAATGATGATGGGTCGAATCCAATTAGGTAAATGTAGTTCGGTCAGCAATCAGGCTGATAAACTATTGTATTATAATGTCATCTATGATAAAGTCAGAAATGGCTATTCTTTCTTGGTCAAAGAAAAAGAATCGGGTAATTATAGCAGCAATTCACTCACGCTCGAAACGGGTTCTACTGTTAATTTTGGCATCAATGGAAGTTCGGTAGTGCTAAATACAAAACTACCAAAATCACCCACCATCACCACAGCTGCAGCAGCCTATAATAATAGTATCTGTAGCAATTTTGAAACTACGTTAAGTATTTCAGATTGTAGCACGGGAATGTTCAAATGGACAAGCCCAACAGGTGTAGGCAACGAAAATGTTAATCCGTTGACTATCAAGCCCATCACCACACAAAGCAGCCAACAGATGGTTTATCAAGCCAACTGTTTTGATAAATATTGTATCAACGAAAACTCCAATGCCATTACTTTAACAGTATATAATGGTTTACCGGACTTAACACTCAGCAGCGATAAGTCGGTGATGTGTTCTTCTGAGACCGCTACTTTAACGGTAGGGAATTCGTGTGTAGGAAAAATTAGCTGGAGCACTCCCGAAAATGCTGCCTTCACCATTGAAAATGCCAGCACAAAAAGTGTAGAATTTCCCAATTTAAGTTCCACACAAGATAAGGTATATAAGGTGCGTTGCGAATTGGCTCAGTGTTACAGCAATCAAACCAATGAAGCTGTTCAGACGATTACCATCAAAAAAGCACCTACAAAGCCTATTCTGACAACCCTTAATGCTGATAATTCAGAGAACCCCACCCACACAGTTTGTTCTGGAAATTCGATTGTCATTGGTGGCTCATGTCCAGATGCAGGAGCGGTATTTACTTGGATAGCTGGGTTGAGCAGCACGGATACAAACCCTTTTACATTATCAACCAATGTTAGTACTCCCCAAAACAAAAACTATGTTTATCAAGCCAGTTGCACAAAAGATGGATGTTCGAGTACAGCTGACCTCACAGTAAAGGAATTTCCGATTTCTAAACCCACGAATTTCTTTGCCGTTCGGAATCCAATCGAGTCAGGAGGTATGGCAGAAATAGCGGCATTAGGTTGTCCAGAAGGAAGTTATGTATGGAGTAATAATAAAAGAGGTGTTTGGAATGGTCAAAATGGTGAAACGCTACGAGAAGTTCTTAATCAAACCACAACTTATTCGGTGCGATGCGTAGTAAATGGTTGTTCGTCGTTAGCAACCGACCCTATAACAGTTCGTGTTCTTACGTGCGAAGAAGCTTATCCTGCTCCAAGCAATGTTGGAAGTATTGATGGTTTAAGTGAGGTACTACCAAATGGTCCAGTAAAATTATACGCCAGTGGTTGTGCGAATGCTTATGAATGGAGCAATGGCATTATTTCTGCGAATAATGACGGAGAAAGTACGATTATTACTGTAAATCCTGTCGAAACAACTGATTATAAAGTAAGGTGTAAGAAAGATGATGGATGTCAATCTGCATGGAAGTCGGGCGTAACTATTAAAGTAAAGTCCTGTGAAGAAGGTGTAACTGCTCCCAGTATGATAGGTAGCATTGATAATTTGAATGATGTCACACCCAATACGGCAGTGAAATTATATGCCGCAGGGTGTAGTAATCAATATGAGTGGAGCAATGGAACGGTTTCTTCAAAAAATGATGGTAACAGTACAATTATTACAGTAAACCCAAGCGAAACAACCAAATACAAAGTTCGTTGTAAAGTGGATGAAGGCTGTAAATCTGGTTGGACAGCTGAGTTTGAAGTAAGGGTGAAATCCTGTGAAGAAGGCGTGGCCGCCCCAAGTATGATAGGTAGCATTGATAATTTGAATGATGTCACACCCAATACGGCAGTGAAATTATATGCGGCAGGCTGTAGTAATCAATATGAATGGAGCAATGGAATAGTTTCCTCAAAAAATGATGGAAATAGTACAATTATTACAGTCAATCCAAGTGAAACGACCAAATATAAAGTTCGATGTAAAGTGGATGAAGGCTGTAAATCTGGTTGGACGTCTGAATTTGAAGTAAGGGTGAAAACCTGCGAAGAAGGTGTTTCAGCTCCAAGTTCTGTCGGAAGTATTGATAATGTGAATGACATCATTGCTAACACAAACATTACACTATATGCCATGGGTTGTGGTAATTTGCCCTATGAATGGAGCAATGGTGCTATCAGCAATGATGAAGGGCAAAACAATACAAGCATTACAGTAAGTCCATCATCTACCACAACATACAAAGTAAGATGTAAAAAAGACGAAGGTTGTAAATCAGCGTGGTCGGCAGAATTTGTGCTGAGGGTAAAGGGAGCAACGCCCTGTGCAACACCACCAGCTACACCTGTAATTAGTGCGAATAAATATACACTTAATTCAGACGATGATTCCGTGACCTTGACCGCCTCCAATTGTAGTGGAGAAGTTAATTGGAGTAATGGTAGTGCAGGTAGCAAAATAACGATCTCAGCTGCTACGAAATATTCAGCTACTTGTACTTTTGATGGCTGTGTAAGTATAAAAAGTAATGAAATTATAATTACGAAAGATGGGTGTACGACGCCTACAGCTCCAGTTATTACATCCGATAGAATTGTTCTAAAAGTAAATGAATCAGCAAAGCTGACGGCAAGTGGTTGTTCTGGTAGTATCTTTTGGAGTAATGGTGATATTGGTTTTCAAACAACAGTTTTGAAGGCAGGAAGCTATTCGGCAAAATGTACCGTAAATAAATGTGAAAGTAGCAATAGTAATGAAATTACGATTACTAAGGAGGGCTGTACAATTCCAACAACTCCAAACATTTCAATAGATAAAACAAGCGTTGCTTTTCAGGGAGTTATCACGGTATCCGTTGGGGCATGTTCGGCTGGAAATTTAGTCTGGACATCCCCATCAACGGCTAATCAGATAGGAAGCCATACCATAACATCCGCAACTACCTATTCTGTTAAGTGCGTAGATAAAACTTGCGAAAGTGCGATATCTTCTAAAGAAGTATGTGTACTTCCTGCAAAACCTAATATAACGGCCGATAAAACATCGTTTTATAGTGGTGAAGAAGTGAGTGTAACTGCTACCTGTTTTGGTACTGTTACTTGGATTTCACCATCAGGTTTCACGGGTGGAAAGTATTCCCCTACATCTTCCTCTACCTTCAAAGCAAAGTGTACAAACAATTGTGGCAATAGTGAAGAGGCTTCCGTAGAGGTTACACTTACCCCAAGTCCTTGTTCAAACTTCTCATGGATACCTGCCGTAAGTACGAGTGAAGTTTGCGGAACAAAAACCTTGACTATCACTAATTGTGAAAATGGGATTGTAAATTGGAAAAGAATTGATTGGAATATGCTAGGACAACAATATACAGTAGAAAATCATACAGGCAGTAGTTGGGAATTTAACACTGCAGCGGAGTCTCTAAAACGGAGAGATTTGAGAGTAACATGTACACAAAATGGTTGCACAAGTAACGAAGGAGACCCTGGGGATGTTCCAAATGTGCAAGATTTACCAACAACTCCAAGAATAACCACGGATAGTCGAGCAGTCTGTTCAGGAACAAATGTAACTCTCTCGGCAACAGGATGTAATTATTCTTATGTATGGAATAATGACCTTGAAGGAGCATCAATAACAGTAAAGCCGACATCAGAAAGTAAGTATAAAGTAAAGTGTGTCAATAAAGGTATAGCAAATTGCTCGTCAGGTGAAAGTGCAGAATGTAAAATTACGATTCAATCAATACCCAATGAACCAACTATTACAAGTGATAAAAAATCAATAACAGGTAATGAAAAAGCAATATTATCAGCAAGTGGTTGTGCTGGTACTATTAAATGGAGCAATGGGAGTGCTGGTACTTCCATTGAAATAAGTGGGCAAGGGGGCAATTACACAGCTACTTGTACGACATCTTGTGGCACAAGTTCAGTTTCAAATAACATAAGTATTAATTATTGTACTGGTACAAATTGGGAAGACACAGGGGAGGTTCGATATATTACAGAAAATTATATTAGAAAATATGAAAAACAACAAAAAGATAATACTACTTGCTCGACTAAAGAAGATGATAGGTGGGTAGAAGTTTATGTTTGTAACGAAATCATATCGGTTGTTTATATTAAATCTGTCAATGGATTGCAAGTAATCTCAACAAACAATAATTGTCAAAGTGATATTAAATGGTATTACACTGGTAACGGTGTTGTAGATGAGCTACTTGTAAATAGTAATGGTATTAATATTAATGCCTGGAAAGGCAAAGGAAGATATGAAGCCAAATGTACTAACCGTTGCGGAACAATCAGTGCAGGAACTGCTTATAACGAGTGAAATTTGTCGTTTAACAATTAATTAATGAAAATTATAACTTTCATTCCATCAGGGTCTTCGGCACGAGACCCTGATGGAATTGGTCTAAGCAAAAAGGAAGAATCTAAAAACACCAAAAACAAAACTGGATTATATGCATAAAAATCCTGTAAGTTGAAGATGGAACTTAGCGAGTGATTACTTATTGTATCTCCCACTCTTCGGCAAGGTTTTAAGATTTGAATGAACTCGTAGTTTTAACCATTAGCAAGATGTCTGAGTTTGATAGTCAAATGCCATCAGTGCCCCACTGATGGAACGAAAACGGGCATGTAATAAAAGTGTTTTCTGGACTATCATTGATTAATGTAATGAACTCAAAAAATAATTGGTGAACAGGAATGATTTTTCTAATCTAAGTCGAGGTTTGCACTGATGTGGATCAACAAATTAGTAATAAATTTGACCTGTAGATGATAGAATAAAAAACTAAATTTTCTTTAGAGGAATATATATACAACTTAATGAAGTTTTAGGGTGTTCGACCGATAAACCACGATGAATATTCAAGTGGTTTTAAAATGGTTTTGTCCTTTCCCAAGTGTGTCAAACAAAATGGCTATTAAAATAGCAACCTAATATTTCTTTGACTCCCTTTTTTAGGCGGTGTGAGGTTTTGTAATTTCTTTATCTCTTCATTCAAAAACTTTAAGTGCTGACCTTTCATAAAATCTAAAAATATTTGAATGTTTCCCTCTTTTCTTGTTTCAATTAAACTTTCAATATATTCCTGCCTATCTTCTTCAAAGACAATTGTCATGGGCATTTCATGATAAGATTGTATGTAGTTCATTAGAAGTCTTGAAGTCCGCCCATTGCCATCTACGAATGGATGAATAGTTACTAACTGATAGTGACCTAAAAAAGCTAACTCATTAATTTCTTCTACAGTCTTCACCTCATTTATTTTACTATTCAAATCAGTACACATATTTTTAAGGTATTGTGGTACTTTATTATAATTTAGATAGCTTTCTCCAGATATTCCTGCTCGAACATTTAAAAGTCGCAAATCTCCTTTGGAGGAATCAAATGTACCTAATGCAGTATTATGTACAGTTCCAGTACTTTTCATGATATGAGCATTGATATTCTGAATGAATTTAGTATCAATCTTTTGTTTTGCTTTTGCAGATTCAATAATAAAGCCCAGCGATTCAAAATGGTCTTTCACCATTAAATGATGCTCTAATGGCTTGCCTTTTGCGGTTAACCCTTTTTCAAGAAAAATTTCAGTTTCTAATACAGTTAATGTGCTGCCTTCGATAGCAGTAGAATGATGGGAGATTAAATATAGATTAAGCCTTTCCAAATCAATATAATTTTGACTTAATGCTTTATATTCTTGTGTCAATTTCTCTAACTCCGTTTTCATTATCACATTCATTAATTTCGTTTTTTCAAAATCATTTGTTCAAGTTCCTTATCAGAATATTTATCGAGTAATTTTATATATCGATAATAACTTGCATGGGTAATTTCCAATGGTTGATAAATTTCACGCGGTTGTTTGTTGGTGTCTTTATATAATGTACGTAAAATTTTCAACTTAGCCACAGTTTCCGCTTTTAAGCCTTTAGGCCTCCCTCCTACTCGTCCTCTTGCTCTTGCCGATGAAAGCCCTGCGTTGGTTCTTTCTCTGATAAGTTCTCTTTCATATTCAGCTAAAGATGCCATCACGTTTAAGAATAATCGTCCGTTGGATGTTGAGGTATCTACACCATCAGTTAGACCCTTAATTATAACTTTCTTCTGATTAAGTTCTAAAACTAAATCAATAATGTTTTTTATACTTCTTCCCAAACGGTCAAGTTTCCAAACCACTATGATATCGCCCTCTCTTAGGTGTTGAAGCATTTTATTTAGTTCAGGCCTTTCTTTAGTTGATCCAGAAATTTTTTCTTGAAAAATTTTCTCACACCCTGCCTTTTTTAAGGCTTCAATTTGCAAATCCAAATTTTGGTCTTTGGTGCTCACCCGTGCATAGCCTAAAATCATATTAATTGTATCATAAACTTATTCAATTCAAATTTATGGAATTTTCATTAATGAGACAAGTTTATGGACTATTCTTGGGGGAAAAGATGCGTATAAGTTTACGAAGAAAAAAATATCACTAACCCACCGTTTGTTAATACCAATAATTTACTCATCAAAGTAACCTATGTTAGAATTGAAGGGTAAGTAAAATGTTTTTCTCTTTGGCAAACTTAGCACAATTGACTTCATTATAAACTATAAATATCATGAAAAAAGAACAAGACCGCTACAAATATTTGGGAAATGATAAAGCTTATTTTCAGAATTTAATAGAAAGTTCGACCCTTGTCAGTGGTGAAAAAGGAGAACTTGTTGACTATAAGAAGTTTATATTTGTCTTATAATCCCGAATTCACGTTAAGTAAAGTATTAAAGTGCATAAAACTATAATTATGATGAGGATGAAAAAATGGCTGTATTCTTTCATATTGTTTGAATCTCCCACCAAAACCATTCCACTCCAGTAATAAGGAAATTGATATCCAGAGGTTTTTAGATAATCTTGTTGAGCCTTCTGCAAGGCAATATCTTTCTCATAACCATCATCCAGATACTTATAAAAACTTTCTGTGAGTTGGTAGGTAGATTGATTGTTTACACGCCATAGAGTTGAAATAGTAGAAGGTACGCCTAAATATGCAAAACCACGAGCAAAACTCATAATGCCTTCACCTGTGGCATTGCTACCAAGGTTTGTTTCACAGGCTGACAGCACAACTAAATCAGCTTTTAGTTTTCCTAATTGGTATAGCTCACGCATATCGAGTGCATCATCATAAAAATAAATTTTCGATTTATCACTTATTGTATCAGCTTTTCCGTGCGTAAATAATTGAATAATTTGGAAATTGGGGGCATTTTTTATGAAGATTTGTTTGGTGGCTTGCTGCTCAAAAAATACTTTTCCAGAAAAATACTTTTCTTCGATTCCCTTTAAGACATTTTCGGAGCCATCTAAGGAATTAAGCTTATGAGATATATTGAAATGAACTGGAGCAAAACCCAGAAGACTATTATTGAATGAAGGATAGGTCACACGGTCTCTAAATAAAATATTTGCCGAGTAGGAATAACTAAAAGCATAATCTTCGATTAAATACTTTTTCTGCTGGATGTTTGTAACCAACGAACTAAATGGTAAAAAATAGTTATCTTGAGAAATGATCACCCTGCCTAAAGGAATATTTAGTGGTGCAAAAATCAATTGATACAATTGATTGCTTACGCGATAAAACTCATGTAATTGTGTGGAAGTATGGGGTGGTTTTCTGGCGGAAAGTAACAGAAATTGCTTACTTATTGACTGAAATTGAGTTAGGTTTATTTTAATCATTCGGGTATCCTTGGCGGTGACTAAAAAGGCGTAAACAGCCTTTTCGCCAACAAAATATTCGACAAATGATTGATTTGACTTTAAACCTGACCTAAGATAAGACAATGAAATGTATCTATTCTGATATTTTAACTGATAATATTCATTGTTCGTTTTTTCTAAAGATTGTACGAAACCGTTATACACTTCTTTGACATTAATTAGTTGTTGGTATATTTTCGTATAATTTTTATCACTTTCGGGCGTATTTTCAAGTTGATTTTGAAGTCCAATGATTTTATAACGTAAGCTTTGTTCTTGGGAGAGTTTTTCTTCCGAAAGGATTTTTTTGGCATCTAAATCTTTCAGAGCATCGAGCAGCAAAATTGCTCGACTTTTCTCCATAAAATAAAAGGCTGTGTTATGGTTTTTAAGCTTAAAACAAGTTTCGATTGCATTTTCGTAAAAGTTGTGAGTGTGTTCACGCCAAAAGAGCTTCGAGCCAAGTTCGGTGTGTTCTTGCCGCATGATGTCAATGAGTGAATCGGCTTGATAAATGGTTGTAATACCGTTTTTACCAAATTTGGTTAGATATTTTACTTTTTCTAAAATTACGTCGAGAAGTAAGGTATAATTTCCATGAAATGTCCGTAGGGTACCTTTAAAATTCAAAATTCTCAAAGCCTTGCTGTGATATGCCTCCCCCTTCAGAAAATCATTCAATTGATAATAATTATTGGCTTGGGTCTGATACAAGCTTGATACTTCAATTGACCTTAAATTAGGATTGATTCTGTTTAAGTTTTCAATTATTTTATCGCACAATTTGATAGATTTTTCAAATGCCCCCTTCAATTGATACACTTTTGCAATATTCAAATCATCAACGAGTAATTTGCTTTCTTCATCCTGCTGATACCTTCTACTTTTCGAAAAATACCTGATCGCTTCATCATATTTTTGTTGATTTCTGAAAGACAACCCTAAATTTGTATAGTAATGAGATGAAAAGAAAGGATTACTTCCCACCAGTTGACTTATTTTTTGACTATTTTTAAGTACTTCAATATGGTTATTGAGCTCAACATAAGCATTTATTTTATTGGTCATTAAACCTATAAAATTCTTGTTTTTTTTATCATAATTTAAGAAAAACAGTGCTTTTTCGCTCCAATCAATGCTTTCTTGAAACCTACCACTCTGATTGTAGAGCTTGGTGAGCAAAATGATACTTCCGATATCTAATGCTGTAATTTTTTGTGGATGGATACTTTCCGTAAGTAGCTTAATGGCTTGCTTCTGCTCATGTACTAACATCAAATAATAAGACAGGTAGTAAACTAATTGCTTGTTTGATTCAGGGTCGGTAATAAATTTTGAAAGGTTCTGATAAGCATCTTGTACAAGGAAAAATGCTTGAACTTGGTTGCCTTCTAACTCTTGTTGGGTGCTTATTTTAATAACGAAATCGACAATTTGAGCTTGATTTTTATCGAAATTTTGATTTTCAAGACAATCTCTATAGAATCTTAATAATGCTTTTCTTCGCTCGTCGAATACTGCAATTTTGGTAATTTTATCCTGTTCTTTTTTCATTTTTTCTTGAGCATAAATGGAAAAAGAAATCAATATGAAAATTGTCCCCAAAATATATTTATAATAGCAAATTAGCATTTTTAGGAGTAAAATCGTAAAAATGCTAATTTAGGAAATAAACTTTAGAAATTAGTGTCCGTGAGGTAATGGACAAGTCCCACCGCAACAACTATTCAATGAATCATCGTTGTTCAATTCTGTAACAGAGGTTTCCGTTTCAACGGTTTTGGTAGAAGATTTCTTTTCTTTTGGCAAATTATTGCCTTTGTTGGCTTTATCAAAAACTAAGTAATTAGACCCAATGGTTTTGATTTCCCAAAATGATTTAGTGTAATTAGCTGCTTGTTTTTTATCTATTCTTCTCAGCCTAAATCTAAATGCTTTGATTTGTGAAATATCTGATAGCTTTAATTTTGGATTATCATTCTGTGGGGTGTTAGTACCTGCCATGTGTATTCTATACATTTTATCATACTCTAATTTCATGTCAGATGTTACATCCTTTTGAAAAACTATGCTTGGGTAAAACTTCGTAATCCCTGGGTATGATTTTTCGAGTGATGCCTTTAAATCCGCCCCCTTGATTGCGTTTGGGTACCTTGTTTTTTCAATCAAAATATCTGTTATTGGAGCAAAAGAAATTGTGTCGAATTTGGTAATTACTTCAATCTCAGCATAAACATTTTTTTCAAGGCTTAGATTGTGTCCAATGTTAAGAAAAACCTTCTGAAATTGCTGAAGAGAATTCTTAGTATCTACCGATGATAATTTCTTTACATTAACATAAAACCATTCACTTTCCATTTTTTCGCCCAAATCTACTCTTGGATAATTCTGAAGACTCATTTTCCATTTTGCTTTTTTACTTTGGCCTAAACTAAAGTAATTAGTCCTTATTTCTGGTTTAAAATCAGAAAATACATTTTGAAAATTACTATTGTTTTGATTAGGATTTTGAGCCTTTACCATAAACATTTGGTAAAAAAATATAGTGATTAAGAGAGTCTTTTTCATTTTTAACAATTAAATGTTTGAAGTATGAATCAATGGGTAATTTGAATATTTTGGAAGGTTAAAAAGCAAACCAAAAGTTTGAGTTTTATGATCTAACCCTAACAATCAAGGCGAACAAGATACCTATTGAATACCAGTTTTTAAGACGCTTAAACTCCAAAGAAGTATCCTTGTAAAGCTTATTTTTTAGTTTAATTGGGTTTTCCAACAAAAGTTGAGCTAAATCAATCTTTTGCCTCTGAGTGCTACTAACCCAATTGACTTATTTTTAAGGTTCCGTTCTAAAAAGATTATAGACAAAACTAAATTGCTATTTTTCTATAAATATTGGTACATCCACAAATACTGAATTTTTATTCTTTCGAACTTTATAATTTCCCTTTTTCAATTTTATAGACTTTAAACCTAGCTCTTTCGATAAGCCTTGAGGCAAAGTAACATCACCAATGCCCACACCAAAGAAACCTTGGTTTTGAGGTTCTTTTATAGTTTTGAAAAAGACAAACCTAATTTTACGGCCACGTTTCTGTACTTGATAAATATTTTTATTGGTGAAATCCAAGCCTTTTAATTCCTTTTCATAAAGAATAACATCAGTAGCACAACACCCATTTCCACTAGGACAATCATTGGGTTTTGGAGCAGACCCATAGAATCCATTTGTTATGATAAATAATTGTCCTTTAGAGGCAAATGAACTCAGAAGCAGTGTAAAACAAAGACATATAAACACGTGATTTTTCATGATATATTTAATTTAGTATTGAAAAGTGTCCCCTACTCCCTACAAAGCCGTTTCGGGGATTTCTGCTGAAAACACGCGAGTTATTGCCAAATGCAAATCCATGCAACCGACCATAGATTATTCCAAAAACAACTTACCCAACCATCTACTTGTTTTCTTGCTTCCTTGAAAACGCAGTCGATAAACTTGCCTAATTTAAAGGGTGTATATTTTTTACAATTTTTCCATATAGCATTAGCGTCTATTATTGTACCGCATCTATTGAGCATCGTGTTGAAGAAGCAGGATGTCCAACTGTGGGTCAATTGTAACTGCATCTTACCGTTTACGAAGTGTTCAACGTATCCTTTCTCTGGCTCGGCTCCTGCCTTAAACTCGATTATGGCATTGTAAGTCTTCGCTCCTTTTTTCGTATATAACTGAGCGGCAGTACTTTTTTTGTCTTTAGATTGGTAATCCATGACAATTAGTTCTACCTTTTCACCCTCATATATTCCCGCAATACTAAATGCCTCACCGGTTGGTGTATATCCTTTTCGTGAAAGTTCGTTGGCTACCAATTGTGATGCTTTAGAAGATTTCTTTATTTCAATAAGCTTAGAAATCGCTAATTTATCTGACAATTGAATAATTTTGTTTGATTTAATAAAGTCTTCATTATTTGAAGTTTGTGCGTTTGTGTAGGAAAAAGCACTAATAAGCACGAAAACTAATAACATGATCCTTTTCATCTTTTTAAAATTTAATATTTAAATCCCCTACTCTTTTACAGGATTTTCGAGTTGCTCCTTTTCACAACCGATGGGTACCGCATCAGCGTTTCTACAATGTTTGTCGTAAACACAGGTAAGCGATGGAAACAAAAATTTTTTAAAAAAATAATTTTATGTATTTTTACTTATACAAGAGCACGGTTTTTATCTTTCAAAACAACTCAAATGCTGTATTTTTTTAAAAAATTCTTAGCTGATACCGAACTAATTGCTGGTATCAAACATACAAATACCTATTCCCGAAGATTTGAAACACAACTCTTTGAAAAATACCAATTCCATATTAAAGAAGGGGTTCGTAAACATCGACTATCGGAAGACGAATGTGTCAGTATTTATTCAGATACAATTATTGCCATTATAGAAAACATAAGAAAAGATAAGTTTGAGGGGCGTTCTGAATTGAAAACTTACATTTATCAAGTATTTAATAATAAATGTGTTGATCAAATCAGAAAAAACACGACTAATAAAGCAAGTGTATATGATGCAATTTCTTATGAAGATATTGAAATACCCTTACCCGATGATAGCAAGACAATCATTCAAAAACTTTTGATAAATAGCGAGTTGGAAAAGCTATATCAGAAATTAAATTCAATCGGAGAAAAATGCAAACAAATCATATTACTTTGGGGAGAAGGCTACTCTGATGAAGAAATAGCACAACAGCTTAATTATCATACAGCTGCAGTTTCTAAAACAAGCCGTTTGCGATGTTTAGAAAAATTAAAGGAAAACTACTAAAACAATTATGAAAAGTAATTTAGAATACATAGATGATTATTTTACAGATTTAATGACGGAGTCGGAGAAAGTAATTTTTAACAACCGTATTAAAGACAATGATAATTTTGCCAAAGAAGTTGCTCATTATTTACAGGCTAAGCAACTCAAAAACTTTGAAAGAAAACAGCATTTTTACGAGTTAAATAAATCTTTAAATAAGAAGTCCTCTCTATCTATTATTAAGGGAATCGGTTCGATCGCGGCGGCCGCTATTTTAATTTTTGGTTTGTGGACACTTTTTTTAAAGCATGAACAAACGCCACAAGCCTACGCCCAAAAATATATCAACGAAAAGCTGATTTTTATAGATACGGATATGTCTGCCAGCCAAGACACCCTATCAAATGCCGTTGAGCTTTACAATCAGAAAAAATATCAAGCAGCTTTGGATGAGCTCGAACTCAGTGGATTAAATAACCCATTAGTTTTGGAGTATGTTGGGCTTTGTAATTTACAACTTGGAAACTATAAACTGGCATCAGACACTTTTAAGGTACTTGCAGAAAATCAAGAAATTATTCAAAATAAGGGTTTGTTTTATCAAGCAATTTCATTGATCAAAATGAATAAAGTGCAAGAAGCTAAAAGAATAATTGATTTGATTGAAAAAACGCCAAATGCTTTTGGTAAAAAAGAGACTCTTGAACTGAAGAGACTGATGGATTAAGTCTTGTCTATTACAGGTAAAATATTTTATTTTTTAAGGGTTTATTTTTTGATACCTATTTTACTTTATAGAATTCAAATTGTATATGTTTATTTAATTGTTGTTATTATATTATTATACTTTGAATCATATACAATAAATATATACTTTTTTGTGGTTTTAATTGTACTTTCAAAAATTTATTAATCTTTAAAAGTATTTTACAAAAAGTCTAGGTAAACGGATGTTTGATTAGACTTTAAAGTTTAAGAATATATTCAGTTTGAAGTCAAGTAATAATCTAAACAAATGAGTACTTTTCATACCTTCGAGTCTCATTCAATGCCCTCTTAGACACTAATCTAAGTTTTTGAAAAATGTCTTTCACTTTCTTTTATCCCCACCCTGAGTCCCATGTTCTTTAGGGAAACTTTGAGGAAACAGATTGTGTCCATCGATCATACTCGAAGTGTCATCGGCAAAACGGTTTATCCATTGGCTCGATCGCTTAGTCGTAAATTTGGGCACCAAACCATCACGCACTCACTCATCTTTTATATTACTGTTATGCTTATGGTTAGGGCTATTGAGCTGCTTTACTTGCATACTTCAGTATTTTCAGTCTTGTGTGGTTATGTTATGCCTTATTATCGCATAATATTTTTGATATGTGTATACGCCAGGGAATTCCCCAGTCGCTTTTTTTCTCTATCCAACTATTTACAAATTTATCTGTTTGGTCAATTTTTCTTTTTGATGCTTCTGGTGAGTTTTCTGTGAATAGTCTAAATATTTCTATCCATTGTCCGTATGATTTCTTTAGCTTAATCTGAAATATTTGTTCAATTTCGTTCGGATTGTCCCAATACTGTGTTGGTGCAATTAGTATTACGTTTGAGTATCAGTCATCTCTACGGAATTAAATTTTTGAATTGTCCAATAGCTCAAACATTATCAATTTAAAGTTGTCAAGTTGAGTTGTTAAATGTTCTACGAATGTCTTCATACTATTGGTGCTAACGGTTTATGTATTGGCGATGGTGGGGCATTTGAAAAACGTCAGCCCAACATTTGCACAAATACCCAATAGAATTACAAATGTTTAGTTTACAACTGTCAGCCACACTATTGCCAATACGATGTTAGCGGTTCGGGCATTTCTGTAATTATGTTCAGATTGTTTCAAGTTTTATTTTTAAAAGTTTTTTACGTTCCGAAATAAAGTCAGGGAAGTTGTCAAAGTTGTAACTGCTGATTGTTGGAATAAAATGTCTGTCCTTGAAATTGTTGTCCCGACTTGCAAACCAAGTATCAAAATCTTCTGCACTTTTTTCTCTATTTTCTGTGTCAGTTAACAACTCTAAATTCAAAATACAGTTAAAGTATTTTTGATATTCAGCAATTTGGTCTGTGTCGTAACTACGATGTTTAAGTTTAGCGGTTGTAAATTCTGATTTCGGGAAAATGTGGTCTTCTTCAAATTTCTTTCCTTTCCAATCTCTGTCTGGGTAAAGCAATGACAAAATTAGATAACTGTATTTTGTGCTATAATTTGTCAAAAGCAAATTATCTATTTCCGTTTCGTTAAACGAAGGTTCTATATTTAGTTTTTTGTTTAACGCTTCAAATGGGAAAACGCTAAAATCGGTTTGTTCATTTATAACATCTTGTAAGTTTTTCAAAATGGTGTCAGAAGAACCTCCAAATGCGTTTTTCAGAAGAGTTAGAATTAACCACTTTTGAATTAGAATTTGATTTTTTACATCTTCCTTGTCAGTTGATTCAACAAAGTTCTTTTTGTTGAGTTTGCCTAAATATAAAGCAATTGGAAGAAGTGCATTTTTTGTAACTAAGTTTTTGTCATTGAAGCCAAACTTGTTTACAAGAGAAATTGCATTTTCAATATTGTCTGTAATGTTTTCCCAATTATTCTCAATCTTTTCAAGATTGGTTTTGTTAAAGTTTTTTACTTTGTATTGAATTGGCAAATCATCTGTCAGATATAAACAACCTTTAAGGACAAAATCTTTTCCAAAGGAATAGCCATTACCGATAGCGTTTACGCTATCGGTAAAAGAATGAATTTCTTCTCTTGCATTTAAGTTTTTCCATTTTGCTGTTGCTGTTGAAAGCAAAATGTCGCTATATTCTAATTTTACTCCGCCTGTGTTCGCTCTGATAAACGCTTCTACGACTTTATCGTAGTCTTGCGATTTTTCTTCGTAGTAGTTTAACAGTCGTGATGTATGGATACGGGAATGAAGTCGTCCGATATGCGTATTTGCAATGTCTTTTTGATCGTCTGTAAATTCACTCAAACGTTGTTTGATGTCTTTCTTTGCATCTTCCGCATCCTCAAAGTTCAAGATGTCGCCAACTAAATACCAAAACTGTGGATTTGGGTCTCTCGGATTAGGTTGGTTGTTATCTCTGAATTGAAATTGATAAACAAGTTCTTCAGGATTGTCACTTTTTTGGGGCTCTTTGAGAATGTTCAAATACAATTTGGTTTTGTGCCAACTATAATAAAAGTATCTGTATGAACCTTTAAGTCCGATTAGTAACGAAGTTAAACGTTGCTGTCCGTCAAGCACTAAATAAATATCTTGGTTTACCCCTGCTAAACTTGCGTCTTTGTTATGCGGTGCTTCGCTGTCAAAGTCCCGAATAAATTCGTATGCCGCCCATTCGTTTTTGTTTTCTTCTTTGATTTTCCAAAAAAGAAAAGTGCTTATGGGATAGTCGCCCATAATAGAGTCAAAAAGTTTTTCAATGCCATAAGTTCCCCACACATATTCACGTTGGATTGCAGGTAAAAATGTTGTCCTGTTCAGATATTCGGTAACAACTTCGCTAATTGTCTTTGGAATATAACTCATTTATTATTTTTCGTTTCTGTTTGTCAATATCTTGTTGTTGTAGGGTGTCGCTCTTGCCTGACCGCTAACGAACAGGGCTTGTGGCAGGTGGGGGCTTTGAAACTCATCTGCCCGAACGTCCGCTGATATAAATTACTGGTGTTGAATTACTTACAAATATTCAATAGGTTTCCCTCCGCTGAAATAAAAGTACAAAAGAATTACCAATGTTGAATTACTTCCGTCAGCCCCCACTTGCCACAAACCTATGTTGGTGGCTGTTTTTGTCTTTTAAGTGTCAATAGTCAAGACTTACCAAATGTCCATGATTTTTGTAATCACCCCAATAACCGCAGTAATAAATGCAAGAATTGTCGCAACAGTCTTGGCTTTCTCCCAAGTATCACTTTTAGATTTGTCTTTGGGCGGATTATCAGAAGAAGAAGGTTTTTCGTCTTCTACTTTCTTAGGCACTTCACTTGTCTTGTTAAAAGATTCATTGATTATTTTAGAACCTTTAATATT
This sequence comes from Emticicia oligotrophica DSM 17448, assembly GCF_000263195.1. Classification (GTDB taxonomy): domain Bacteria; phylum Bacteroidota; class Bacteroidia; order Cytophagales; family Spirosomataceae; genus Emticicia; species Emticicia oligotrophica. The sequence goes on along the minus strand of NC_018743.1, from coordinate 12,595 downwards.
TGAAAAATTAGCCATTATTTTGATTCGTTAAAACTGTTATTGTAAAGTGTTGAACCCTCAATATTCTCAAAATGATTAATATTGTCAATATTTAAACTGATATTAGTACCCGCCCTATTGTCGTGCATAACAAGACTTACATTGTCATATAATTGTCTAATAAAATGTTCGTTGTCGCTTCCGAAATATTCTTTTGAGCCTGAATTTTTTTCAATGCAAATAAAGTATCCGTATTTTACCTCTTGTGTCGGTGCCTCACTGTTTTCACCTTTAAATTTAATAAGTAAGTAACCACCTCCGATAGTAATTGCCAAACATATTAGATGGATATACCAACTCCATTCCCAACTAATAAAAAAGTGAAACAGATATGCTAATCCAGTAAATAATACGATTTTTCCTAATTGGGATATACTTTCCTCTGAGTGAGGAAGTGGGATATCTCGGACATATCTTTTTTCAAATTTTCGAATATCAGCTATATTTCTAATTTGAAGTGTTGCTCCCTCCCAAGAAATAGCCCCATTTACTACTCGTAAAGCCATATAATAAAATGGTTATTGGTTTGAAATTGTTTGTCCTTGTAAGTTGTATCTTAAAATAGCCACCAACTCTCAAATATGCGAAAGTTTTACGGTTCGCCGCGGCGGTAGTACTTTTTGTATTTTTTAGTACTATTCAAACAATACATTTGATTTTTGATGTCGTACTTTTTAGGTATTTCAGCTTTTTATATTAGAAAGTAAGTGAGATGATTTTGTAAAAAACCAATAAATCTCCATTTAATTATTTACTTAATTCCCTTCTAAAATAATCTTCTATCTAATTTTGAGTTTAGACTCCAAATTAAAAAAATAGTGACAATTTAATTTGTATTTATTTAACGGTTCTCTTAAAAAAAGACGGTTAACTAATCTATACATATATTTTTGTTGTATCCATATAAAAAAGGCTTTCTAATCAAATTAGAAAACCTTTAAAATAGGCTTAATCGGAAACGTTCAAACTATCTCTTTATTCGCTTTTATCTTCGCTCTGATACTCTCAGCTTTTTCCTTAGACAAATCATAATTATACATCATGATGATTGCCACCGTTGTTCCAAAAATAGGGATAGCAGAAAAAAAGAAACGCAAGCCATCTAGAGCACCTTCTGGCTGAGTTGTTAGCTGAGAATCGAAGCCTACATAAGTTAGAATAATACCACTAAGCATACCCGCCACTGCAAAACCTACTTTTACCATCCACCAATAAATCGCTCCGAAAACCCCCTCACGGCGTTTGCCCGAATGGAGTTCGTCTAAATCACAAATATCGGCAGTCATCGACATCATGATTGTAAAGAGACTTCCGATTCCAAACGAAAACAAAGGGAGTGCAAACAAAAATAAGTAGGGCTTGCCCGGTACAAACAAAAACCAAAGAAGTATATAACCAACCAACGAAATAGCTTGCGAGATAATGAATGTTGTCTTTTTTCCATACTTTGCCGATAACTTTGCTACAATTGGAATAACGACCACAATAGTAGCCAACGCCCCGACACAGCCAAAGAGAGTCGGCCAGATACCTGCATCTGTGGTACTGCCATTGAACAAATAATAGACAATGATGAAGAACGAAAAACTCGAAACTGTATTGAATGAATTAAAAATGAAGAACGTTGCAACGCAAATCTTACGAAACTCCTGATAGCCAAAGGCTTGTTTGAAACTGCTTAGGATTTCGATGAGCGAGTGTTTCATTCCGCCCCATGTTACGGGCTGTAAGTTGGTATCGTTAAGCGTAGAATCTGATTTAATAAAAACCGCAGGAATAATGGCAAGAATTGTACAGGCTATACCTACCCAAATTGCCAAACTACGGGTGGCTGTGTCGGGGTTCGGAAACCACGTGGGGTCGTACATCACTACCCAAAACCACGGAGCAATGACCCAAGCCCACTGCCCTATCCATTGGGCTATTGCCATAATTTCAGTTCGTTCATCAAAATTATCGCTCATTTCGTAGCCCATCGCCACATACGGCACACTGAATATTGTTAGCCCCAAATAAAATAAAAACGACCAAATTAGAAAATAAACAAAGTTGAAAGTAAGGCTATTTTCTCGGTGAAGCTGCCACATAGCGATAAAAGAAATACCTAAAATAATAGCCCCAACAAAAACATAGTGCTTTCTTCTACCCCATTTTGAGCGTGTATTGTCAGTTATGAAACCCATGATGGGGTCAATGAGAGCATCGAAGAAACGAGGAATAAAAAATAATATACCCCACATCCAGCCGGGGAAACCGAGATTTTGCACTAAAATGACCATAAAAATACCTAAAGCAGCCGGAAAAAGCTGATTGGCTAACATTCCAAGCCCAAAAGCAATTTTCTCGGTCATGGTAACTTGTTTTTTTTCTGATTGAATGATTTTTTCCATAGTTTTTGAGAAAGAGATAGGTTAAAGTTTCGATTATCTGTTAGGTTAATAGTTGGCCATCTGGCAGCGTAACGGTAATCAATTTAATTTTTCCGTTTCGCTCAAATACGGTTTTACTCCATTGCTCATCAAGCGTATTTCCTTCAAAATGTAGGGTTTCCTGTTCGATGGTTTCGATGCGTATGTCGGTCGAATCGCCTAATTGATAAATAATTGGCACATGGCAATAGGTAAAAAATAACTGATTGGCTTGAAGAGCGAGAGAGGATGGTTCAGCATCTTTTGAATAATACGTTACTTCTGCTGGATGCATTAAAAACTCTGCTTTTCGGAGCAATATTGGTTCAAAACGTAGCTTTCCGTCTTTAATGCTTACGCCTAATTCTGTTAGTCGTGAAATAACATCTTCTTTTACTTGCCCAGTCATGCCGGGTTGTTGAGCCCCTCGGTGTTGTGGCGTATGCGAGTAAGGGTCAGTTGGAAATGCCCCGTATAATTCGGGCGATTTATGCACCCCAATACCCGCTTTTATTTCAAAATAATGGTCAATTAGGCGGTTAATCACTTGTCGGTCGCCATGCTTTTCTACGGCTTGTACAATACACTCTTGCACGGCGAGCAATAGTTTAGAAACCATGTGCCAATAAATAGAACCCAGCCCTTCGTAACCAAAAAACGTACCCGAACGCCCCGTAAAAGTTTTATGATTAAAAACTGCCTCGAATGCTTCAAACAACAATTTTTCTTCTGATTCGTCTAAATCAAACGCCTGTTTTTTCAGAGCGACTCGCAAATCATTCGCATTTTTGAAATTGCCATTGAAATGATACTGCCCTGCAACGTCTTTTTCGACGATGGATGTATTATGTTCTTTTACCCATTGCTGAATAGATTTCGATGCAGAAGCGTAGTGTTCGGGAATGGTGTTTTTGCTAAGAAAACCAGGCAGATTTTTATTCGGATACAGAATATAACTGTATTGGTCGGGTCTGAAAAGTGCACTTTTTTTCATGGCATCAAGCACTTCAAGAGCTTGGGTTTCGTTCAGATACCCCGATGATAAAACCGCTACTTGCCCTTCTAACATTTCGTCGAGATACGAAATACCGATACCTGTTTCGGTATAGGTCATAATGTTGTATGAATGATACATTCCATCTTGCCGTTGGTTATGCTCAATACTATGGTCGATAAACGCAAGGCTACTATCAATGAATTGGCGTAACTGTAGAGCCGAAACATCCGTTTTTTTATCTTCAAAACCAACTTTATAAATTTGGGTTCGGTAATCAGAAGCAGCTTTGCCCAACTCATCTACCATTATTTTTCTATCAGAATCGGTAATAGTGACTTGTAATAAAGTACGGTTTGCTTCAAATATGCTATTGATGTTATCGAATAATTGATGTAGTTCACTTGATATCAGAAACTCAGATTCGCTGATTTTTTGCAGGGTCTGGTCGAAGAAAACGAGAAACCTTCGGATATAATAAAGCGTAACCATAGATACCCCATTCCCTACTAACGCATTGTTGGCATCGTTCCACTCGGGGCGTTGTGTATTGAGCCATATTCCTCCTTGTGGGATAAAGTTTGACAACTTGGAAAGGAGTGTAGCCAAAAGTTTTTCTATTAGATTTACGTGATAAATACCTCCGTTGGTGGTCTGCAACAATGCCCCATCGCTTCCATGAGCAGCCATGTTTTCACGTACTTTTTCATCCCACTTTCTATCAAAAATAATGGTATCTTTTGGGTTCTTTACAATTTCGTTATATGGCTTGATGATATACGGCACCGCCGCATAAACAAACCAATCTTTATCAAAATAAGATTGTAATTTGTTAGGGCTGAATTTATTGATAAATTCGAGGAATTTGAGTAAATAAATAATCTGGTGGTCGCCCCAATAACCAATGTATGACCATGGGTCGTCGGGTTCGATGGTCTCCCAATCGAAGCCATCTTTTGTAACTCGATAAGGATTATAGCCATCAAAAGTTGAGGCATTCAAGAATTTATGCAACATTCCGTCAATAAAATGCGGATAAGCGTAGGCAAGAGCCTCCCAGTTTTGGAAAATATCACGCCAGTTTCCTTGATAATCTAAGACCGTTCCGCCAGTCTCGTCTTTGATATTGATAGAAAACTTATTCCATGGGCGGCTTGGGTCGCCGTGTCGGCGGCTAAATTTGAGCGGCAAATACTCCACCCCAACCGAATCAAATCGGGTTGATTGCTCTGCAAAAGTTGTAGTTGTAGTTCGGTATAGCTGATAGTCGTTGGTAGATTGTTCAAAACATCTTTATACTGAACGAATACTTCTTTATTGGCTTTTTGAATATACTTCACGAAATCGTTTTTCTGAATTTCATAATTATTATCAAAAATACCGCCTCGCATGATGTTGAAGAGTACGTTGGAGTAGCTTCTACAATCTTGAAGTTTATCGTTGGTAAGCTGCAAACCATCTGCTAAACTGACTAATTTTTCAAGGTTTTGCGTGCCGATGTGGATGTCTTCCTCAATTTGTTCGGCAATATTTTGAGCTGATTTTAGCTCCGATATTAGCTCAATTAATTGACTATGGTTTTTATTTACATCGGCAATTATTTTCCATGAATGAGCATTTTTCGCTTCAATAACAAGCGTTTGATGAACGAAATATGCCCCTTTTTCACCTTTAATATCAAATTCTTGGTTTATACTTAAACCTTTTCGGAATTTATCTAATTGTAGTGATGACAAAAGGTAAGTAGGATTCACAACCCCAACCGACCATACCACGTTGGCTTTTAGTGCCTCGCTTGGCTCTGCCTTATCAACAATAATAGCACTTAGAGCAAAAATGCCCAAATTTGTGGTGGGTTCAAGTTCATTTCTTTTATAGGCATCTACCAAGTTACTACTGGCTCGTTGCAAATCGCTTCCTACGCCATAAGGTAGTATATTTTGGATACCGTCAAGCACTTCAATAGTCAAATTTTTCTCGCTGTTATTGGTAATTGTTGTGGTTTTTACAAAGCCAAATCGACTGCTATTTGCCCAACAATACCTAAAAACAAGGTTGAAATCAAGGAGCTTTTCTTCAAAAACGAGCTTGTTGTTGATTACACTCTTATAGATATTTCTTTCAATGGCAAGGTTAGCTTGGTTTCTAATTGAGAAAGGTTCCCAAACCAGCACATCATTTTCATGCCGAACCCTAAGAATCGTTTTGCTACCTGTTATTTCGGCTAATTCAGTAATTTTATCATCTGTATAATATGGAAATAAGGCAAACTCGGCGTTTTTACGTCCTGCCGTTAGTCCGCCATTACTCGAAATAAACATCCAATGGTCTGAGTCGCTCAATATACTCATAAAGAATGGACGGAGGACATCATGATTTGAGATTTTGAGAAACGTTTCGTTTACTAACTCTTCAAATGCAAGTTCAGATTTTTTTTCTATGGCTGGTTTGTTCATTTTTATTAAACTTTTGTTTTGTGCTACTTCCTATTACACTAAAAAATAAGGGCAGTTCGGCACTGCAATTTTTAGACTGTGGAATATAGAAATGGGTGAATTTTGTTTATCATAGGGTAAGTCTTCTATAGGTGTATTTTTCGTAATTTTTATGATACATTTTTTTGTATAATTGATGTCTTATCTGCCATATATTCTTTCCATTTTTTACCTTTTCTTCTCGAAAAAGTAATAGTCAAAGAATTTGAAAGTTTTAATGAGTTTTCATTTACTTCGATTATATAATCAGTATTTATCATATACGTCTTATTCATTCGTACAAATGCAAAATCACTGAATCGTTCTTCCAGTTTTTTGAGCGTTGTGGCAACCAATAATTGTTTACCATCTGCCAAATAGACCATTGAGTAATTTATATTTGCTTGTAACATAATTACATCATTCGGGCAAACTGTTAGCCTGCCCCCTATTGAAACTTTAGTTGTATTTCTGTCAGTATTCATATTTAAAGGATTTCTTTGATTGGTCGAATTGCCAAGAGAAGACCACTCGACCAATTAAAAAATTGAGAAATGTATTCAAAAAAACCAGTATTAATTGGTACAACCACCAATTTGAGCAGAAAACACACTACTACTATTTGCTTGGAATCCTGGATTAAGCGTAACCGAGTTTCCTGCACTAAAGGTCACATTTGAACCAGCATTGATTTTACCTTGAGACGTAATGGTACTTGAGAATAAATACGTACCCGATACAACAGGATTGTCATTGAGAGTACCGTTGGCTTGGCAAGTTTTATAGAAGTAAACGTTATCTACCCAAACAGTTTTTCCGCCACCGGGTCCTACAATTATTAATTGAGCAACATGAGCCCTTGAAGTCATCCCTGTGAAACTGCTCAATGGTACATCTATCGAAAACCACTCATTAAGTGTAGGGGTAAACGAAAGCTCATGTTCGGTATCATCGCCGCCACCGTAAACTCCGTTTGCTCCAAAATCTACTAATTTAACATTGAAAGTAGCAGCATCCAACGACCAAACATCCATGTGGAAACTTTCCATCGTTGTAGCATTTACCGTAGGGCTTGTAAACTCTATTCCTGCATAAGTTAGATTTGTATATTTTTTGGTGGCATTGCCTGCAACTTGTACATCTGTAACATCGGCTACATCCCACACAGCCGACCATGTATCAACAGCAACGTTGGTATAGGGATTGCTAAATAACGAAATTACATTTGGAGCCGATTTGGTTGGTGTAGGAGCAGCAGTTAGAGGCTCGGTTGGTGGTAATTTGTAGAAATAAACGTTATCTACCCAAACAGTTTTTCCGCCACCTGGTCCTACAATTATTAATTGAGCAACATGAGCCCTTGAAGTCATACCTGTAAAATTGCTCAATGGTACATCTATCGAAAACCACCCCGCGAGCGTTGGCGAAAACGAAAGTTCGTGTTCGGTATCATCGCCGCCACCATAAACTCCATTTGCTCCAAAATCAACTAATTTAACATTGAAAGTAGCAGCATCCAACGACCAAACATCCATGTGGAAACGCTCCATCGTTGTAGCATTTACCGTAGGGCTTGTAAACTCTACTCCTGCATAAGTTAGATTTGTGTATTTTTTGGTGGCATTGCCTGCAACTTGTACATCTGTAACATCGGCTACATCCCACACAGCCGACCATGTATCGACAGCAACGTTGGTATAGGCATTGCTAAACAATGAAATTACGTTGGCTGGCAATGGTGTTGGCGTTGGTGCTGCGGTTAAAGGCTCGGTTGCTACTGTCGAATTATTATAACTATCGAAATTATCGAAATAATATGTATCGTTCGTATATGAATTTGCATTAAACAAGAAGACCATTTTGGTTGCAGTAGAAGCTGCACCTGCATCTGGCGAATCAAGGAAATCAAATGCTAATCTTTGCCAACCTGTATTAGAAGTCGTAGTAGCGGTGAACCTCGCATATCTACCCGTTGGATAATTTATTGCCGTAGCTGCCGATGTTTCTAATTGCAATGTTATGACAGTTCCAACAGGTGCAGTTGTATAGACATCCATATAGAATCTTTTAGCTCCTGATTTATAGGCAGATGCACTCAGAGGAGTATTGAAATTATAATACAGCACATCGTATTGCTCGCCAGCATTTCTTACATATTTACCTACCAAAGCACTGTTATTAACCGTACTTGATGGCAACGGATTGGCAAAATTATCGGTAAATGTACCAGTAGTAGGCGTTGTTTGAGTAATCAAAGCAGCTGCATCAAAATTCTCAAAAGAAAAATCTTTGGTGTATGCCGCTTGTATTCCTACTGGTAATGTTAGATTTACGGTTGAATTAGTACAAGCATCTAAATAACTTGCTACCACATCTCCATTAGTAGTTCCAAAATTGACAGTGATGCTATTTGTACCTTGTCCACTTACGATTGTTGCACCGCTCGGAACAGTCCAATTGACCGTTGTCCCTGATGGCATATTGTTTACTGTATATACTATGCCTTGAGCTGCATTCGCAACAGAATTTTCTCCAGACAATGAAGGCTTAGTTCCAGTATAAACTCTCACATAATCCACTTCCATCGTGGCGGGTAGCATACTATCCGTAACGGCACCACCTAAGTTTCCGCCCACAGCCATGTTTAATAACATATAGAATGGGTGGTCAAATGGCCAAGCAGAAGGGCTAATGTCTGTGTTGGTCTTAGTCGAAAACAGAACACCATCAATATACCATCTAATTACATTAGCCTCCCATTCTACTGCCCAAACATGAAAATCAGTCGAAAGGTCGATAGGCATTGTGTAAACTTTTCCTGTACTTTTATTATTAGGCCAAAAATCTCCATAATGAATATAGCCTAAGGTTTGTTTGGTGCTGGTTACTGGAACAAACTCCATGACGTCAATTTCTCCACTTTTAGGCCAAGTGCCATAAGGTTCAGTCTGTGATAACATCCAAAACGCTGGCCATAGCCCTTTGGCATTAGGGAGTTTCATTCTGGCTTCAAATCTACCATAACCATGTGAGAATAAATCTTTGGTATCTAACCTACCTGAAGTATAATTACGCCCTCCAACAGTTTCTTTTCTTGCAGTGATTTTTAAGGTACCATCACTTACAACAACATTAGCTGCTTGATACGATTGAAGTTCGTTGTTTCCCCAACCACAAAGACTGGGGCAACCATCGCCGATAACGACATTCCATTTTGCTGGGTCAATGGACGTTCCTGAAAATTCGTCTTGCCATACCAATGTGGGGCATGTCTGTGCAAAAGACCGAACGAAGAAAATACTAAAGAAAGCAGTGTAGAGTACTAAATGTAATAGCGGTTTTGGTGGTTTCATAAATTATTTTAAATTGAAGTTGCTAACTTGTAAATGACTCTGTGTTGTATTAGCAAATTTCAATTTATTCTTAATTTATTACCAAAAAACCACTTGGACAAATACTGGACATCTATTAAAATTTTCGGAGGTACTCTACTAAATCATCGTCAGGATTAAGATTTAGGCGTTTTTTTAGACGATAACGACTTTTTTCAACACCCGTAACAGTGATGTTTAAAAGAACAGCTTTTTCTTTATTGCTCATATTAAGGCGAGTCAAGGCACACATTCGTAAATCATTCTGAGTTAGTGACGGATGCCTTTTGAGGAGTTCGGTTGTAAAGTTTTGGTTTATTTGATCGAAGTAAAAAAGAAATTGGTTCCAACTATTTTCATCTTCAATCTCTGTTGCCAAAGCCGATTTTAAATTACTCAAGAGTTTACCTTTGTCGGCATCTTTTGCATTTTTAATGTCGTCTATTTGCTCTTTGAGGTCTTCGAGAATCTCTTTTTTATGAGCCATTTGAATGGCTTTCGATACGAGTTCTGAATTTTTTGTCTCGATTTCGCTGGCCAACATCTCTTTTTGTAGTTGTAGGATTTTCCTTTCAGAAACCAGATTTTCATTTTTCAACGACAAAATCGAATGGTCGTATTCCAAAACTTTTTGTCGCAAAACCATTTCTCGGCGAGTTGTATAGATGTGTAAAGCAAGCCACGCCAAACCCAATAACACAAACAAAATAATAGTCTTAAACCACCAAGTCTGCCAAAATGGTGGGTCAATCGTTAGCTTTATTGTCTTTTCTTCGCTCCAAACACCATTATTGTTGCTTCCCTTAACACGAAAAGTATAAGTTTTGGGTTCGAGATTAGTATAAGTTATAAGTCTTTGTTCGCCGTTTGTTACACGCCAATTTTCATCAAAACCATCCATTTTGTAGGTATATTGATTTTTGGGTGGGTCGGTAAAATCTAAAGCCGCAATTTCAAACGAAAAAACATTATCATCATAAGATAGATTGATTTCAGAAACTTCTTCGAGGTTTTTTTCTAAAATAGTACGTTCATTCGGTAGTTTTCCGATAGGAACAGACTGATTGAAGATTTTGAAATCTGTAAAAACCAAGCGAGGTTTTTTCTCTAAAAATCTAATTTCTTCGGGTTTGATAAGTGTCAAACCGTTGATTCCACCAAATAAAATAGTACCACTTTGGTCTTTAATCCCCGAGGCTTGATTGAACTGATTAGCATTAAAATAGGAGTTTTTATTGAAATCATAATTGAGACATTGCTTGGTATCAACCGAAAACCTACTAACGCCCTTAAACGTACTGAGCCACAAGAAGCCATCTTTATCTTCTAAAATATTCATAATGGCGTTTGAAATAAGCCCGTTTTTAGTTGTAAAATGTTCAAAATTTCCTTTACCGAGCCATAGATTTAGTCCGCCACTCTCGGTACCAATCCACAAACGCCCTTTTGAATCTTGGAAAATACACCGAACATCATTTGCCGAAAGGCTTTTATTGTTACCTTTTTGGTGCCGAAATCGGGTGAATTTTTCAGTTTTATTATCAAAGAGGTTCAATCCTTCGGTATCTGTTCCAACCCAAATTTGGTCGTTTTTATCAGCAAAAACCACCATAATATCATTGCTCGAAAGGCTCGATGAATTGTTTGCTTGAAAATTAAAACGCCTAAATTGTCCTTTTTCTAAATTATCGAGTCGAGCCAAACCACCTCCCAAAGTGCCGACCCAAATATGATGACTTCGATCTTCGGTTATCGACCACACATTGTTTTCTCCAATACTCTTTTGGTCGTTTGGGTTATACCTAAAATGCTTAAATCGGCGAGATTTTGGGTCAAAAATGCTCAATCCATTCTCGAAATAGCCTAACCAAATATTTTTCTGAGAATCCTCAAAAATGGTTTTTACCACACTTCCATATCCTGTGGGTTGATTCTGAATGAGCGAAAAAGTCTTGGTATTTTTATTGAACAGATTTAATCCTCCACCGTCGGTACCGATATAGATTTGTCCGCTTTTACTTCCACAGATACTTAAAACCGAGCGGTGGCTCAATTCTCCTGCTTTAGTACCAGTTTGTGTAAACGATTCAAAATGAGTTTTGTGAGCTTTCGAGATGTTGACTCCACCATTAAATGAACCAATCCAAACATTTTCGTCGTGGTCAATCAGCACGCTAAAAAGGGCATCAGAATTGAGATTTCCTTGTTTTTTTCCGTATCGAACCGAATAAATATTAGTTGTCTGCGGATTAAAAACATTCAATCCCCCACCATCAGTTGCCAACAAGAGTTCACCACGTTTATTTTGGGCGATACTCATGATATTGTTAGAAGTCAGTCCATTTTTTATTGAAAAACGTCGAGTTTTGAGCGTTAAAAGATTGACTTGGTATAATCCTGAACCTTCAGTTGCTACCCATAAGCTTCCCTTTTTATCTGGGAAAAAAACTTTTCTGAAACTGGCAAAATCTGTATCTTCTGCTTCGGTAGCATGAATTTGGCTAAGGATATTTTCTTTATTGTCAAAAAAATAAATGCCGTTTCCGCTCGCAGCTACCCAGACACGACCATTTTCGTCTTGAGAGATATTTGAGATATTATTATCTTTGAGTTGAGAATTAGCACGGTCAAAATGCCTCATCCGATTTGATTTTGGGTCGAAACACCATAAACCTGCTCCAATCGTCCCTATCCAAATTTTGCCTTTTTTATCTTCAAAAAAACAATTTATCCATTTTTTTGAAATTGGTTTAAACAATGGGTTGTCTTGAAGGTTTCGAAAAATACCCGTTTTTGTATCTCTAAAATTAATCCCGTTTGTTTGCGTTCCTACCCACAGATTACCCTTTGAATCTTCTAAAATTGCATGTATGCTCTTGCCTTGAAAATAGTTGGTATCGTTCTCGGATTGCCGAAAAACTCTACATTCATAGCCATCATAACGAACCAATCCATCTTTTGTACCTGCCCATATAAACCCGTGTTTATCTTGCATCAAGCAAAAAACGGTGTTGTGAGGCAAGCCTTCGGTAATCGTTAGATGTTCGAAGTGTATCAAGTCAGCTTTTGAATAAGCTTTATAAAAACATAAGCATAAGAAAACGAATAAAATCTTTTTCAAATTCAAAGGGTTGGTAGGACGTGAAATCATAACTTATAGGTCAAAGTCTTTTGTATTGTCTTGCAATAGTGGTTCTTCCTGCAAAATGAGCAAAGACTGCCGCCATTTTCAATTAATTAGCTCTGTCATTGGGCTTTAATTTGAGTTTTAGGTGTCAGATTCCACAAATATCTCATTTTTTAGCCCTT